>JALFIK010000085.1 GCA_022776205.1 Eubacterium sp. | reverse complement strand
TCCTGCTCCTCCCCGCAGATTCGGGCATAATTTGTCAGATTTTTATACAGTATGCGGGTTTCCTCTTCACAGATGGATGTTCCCGCAATACCGCCCACATTGCAAATTCCGCGGATCACACTTTTTTTGTCCGTGTTTTTCGTCATCAGATCTGAGAGGGTTCCCAAATTTACTCCACAAAACGCTCCGACGTTATTCTGTCCGGATACTATAATATTATCGAGGGAAAAATGAGACAGGGTTCCCTTATTGCATAAAAACAGACCGGCAGCTTTTCCACTTTGATCCGTGATCTTTAGCCCCCGAATTGTATCATTGTCTTCTCCCGTACCTTTCATCACAACTCCGGAACGTAAAAGCGCAATGGAAGGGAAGCTCTCGATTTCTTTCCTCCCCGCTTCACTTCCACTTTGAAAAAGAGCACGGGACTCTATCTGGAAAGACTCCCAGTCCATATCCTCCGTCAATTCATAGGTAATCCGGTTCATATCCCGTCCGTAAATTTGTTTTAAAACCGTTCCGGAGGTGTCATTTCCGAGATCTTCTATGTATCGCACATTATACAGATGCCTGATATTTTTAAGGGTATAAACAGTATGTTCTTCCTTTGTTCCATCCTGCTGTGTCCGGTAAGTATCAAAATAAGTATTTTCTGTATTGCTCTGTTTTTTTGCAGAGGTTTTATAAAATTCTCCGGATGCTTTTACTGTAACAAAAATATCTTCTGTATTCACTCCAAACCGATGAAAGCTTAATGTTCCGGCAAACCCACTTACATATCCCCCCAGATTTGTATTTGCCTGTATTCCCAGGATTTTTTCATAATTTTCCATATAGGAAACGAAAGCCCCGCTGGTGGCATCCAGATCCGCAGCATCAAGAACAACATGGAGCATCGGACCACTTTTCCCAAAAACAGCCTGTTTTGCACTCATCCAGGCAAGCACCGGAAAATTAGCCGTTGATTTTTCTACCTCTCCATTCTCTTTATACAAGAAACGGGTTACATCACAGCGAATCGTTTCCCTGCTCCCTTCATTTTTCAGTCTGGAACCATCTAAGGTAAAGGATAATACCGGCCGATCCGAGTCTTTATTATTTATGGTAATCTCATAAGACAATTCTGCGGCCAGTGCTTTTTTTACAAGAAACGTAAGGTTCAGAGTCTCTTCATTATTCAGTCGTACCTGTGATAGCGACGGTTTTTCCACCTGGGTACTAGTCGCCTGGGAAAGTGTATCCACACCATAATATCCAATTAGTCGTTTTTTCCGAAAATCAGCCTTCCGGTTCCGGATACTTGCCGTTCCCCGTCTTCCACCGCTTTCCTCCGTTCCGTAGGTAAAGCCCGTTTTTACATCACTGTAGAGAACAGAAAAAACCTGACCTTCTTCCGGGGCAAACTCCACACACACAGTTGCTTTCAGAATCGACGGATCATAGAGATAAGAATATACCAGATCATACATCGCCGTTTTGTCTTCTTCGAGTAGATGAGTCCCCTCTTTTTTATCTTTCATATAAAGGGCATAATCCTGCTCTGTGGCAATCACACTGACAATTTCCCCCTGATATCTGGAGGCATTGCCACCCTTATTCTGACTTTCCGGCCACACAGAAAGAAGAGAATAAACCTGTCCCTGCTCTCCGAGAATCTCCCCGCTTTCAATCTTCTCATCAATATTGTCTGCATCTTTTGTCTTTTCCGATAAAAGAGAAAGCTGTCCGCTCTCCCCATATTCCGTCATCTGGTTCTGGGCTGCGACATACAGTGTTCTGGCATATTCGTTCTGTCTTTTAAACGTCAGATGATTGATCCATTTTACAAGCCCAACAACAATGCCCCCGACCAGGATAAGCACAAGCGTGAGCACGACAGTGAGTTCGACTGTGGTAAACCCTTTTTTTCTGTTATTTTTCTGGTTTTTTCCTTCTCTCATAGATTATCCGCTTTCTTAAATATACTGTTCCAGATCCTTTCGGTCGTTCGTATAGTTCACAGCTGTCTGCATGGTGATTTTCTTCTCCCTGACTAAGCGAATCAGGTCCATATTTAGAGTGTGCATTCCAAGAGCTGCTCCCGACTGCATCACACTCTGGATCTGATGCGTTTTATTTTCCCTGATCATATTACTCACTGCATCGGTTCCCAGTAGAATTTCCGTCCCTGCTATTCTGCCGCTTCCGCTCCGAAGAGGCAGAAGGCACTGGGTGATCACCGCTTTTAATACTCCGGCAAGCTGAGTACGGATCTGGTTCTGACTGCCTGCCGGACAGGCATCAATAATCCGGTCCACTGTCTGTGCCGTTCCGGTCGTATGAAGAGTGGACAAAACAAGGTGCCCCGTTTCTGCCGCCGTAAGGGCCGCAGAAATCGTCTCATAATCTCTCATCTCTCCCACCAGAATGATATCCGGATCCTCTCGCAGGGCACTTCGCAAAGCACCGGAAAAATCCGGAACATCCTGCCCGACTTCTCTTTGATGGATCAGTGCTTTTTTCCCTTCATAAACATATTCAATGGGATCCTCAATCGTAATAATATGAAGGGGCCGGCTCCGGTTCATCTGTTCGATCATTGCGGCAAGAGTTGTGGATTTTCCACTGCCCGTCGGTCCGGTTACAAGAATGAGGCCTCTCGGTTCCTCTGCCAGTTTCCCGATTTTTTCCGGAAGGGACAATTCGTCTAATAAAGGAATCCTCTCTGGAAAAAGCCGGAGTGTGGCTGCCAGTTTTTTTTGCTGCCAGAATACATTGACCCTCAGCCTTCTTCCCCGTCCTG
>JALFIK010000079.1 GCA_022776205.1 Eubacterium sp. | reverse complement strand
ATAAAACAGGAGGAATTTTATATGAAATTAGGTATTGTCGGCCTTCCAAATGTCGGAAAAAGTACTTTATTTAACTCTCTGACAAAAGCAGGCGCGGAATCTGCCAATTATCCATTTTGTACCATAGATCCGAATATCGGTATTGTCGCTGTTCCGGACCAGCGTCTTAAGGTGCTGGCTGATATGTATGATTCTGCAAAAATTGTTCCGGCCACGATTGAATTCGTGGATATTGCCGGTCTGGTTAAAGGTGCTTCCAAAGGAGAGGGACTGGGAAACCAGTTCCTTGCAAACATCCGCGAGGTTGATGCCATTGTTCATGTGGTCCGATGTTTCGAAGACAGTAACGTTATTCACGTGGACGGAAGCGTCAATCCGCTCCGGGATATCGAGACGATTAATTTTGAGCTGATTTTCTCAGATATCGAAGTACTTGACCGCCGTATTTCCAAATCAGCCCGTGCTGCCCATAATGATAAGAAAATTGCGGCAGAAGTTGAATTTTTAAAGAGAGTGAAAGAGCATCTGGAGAATGGCCAGCTGGCGAAAACCTTTGAAACAGACGATGAGGAGGAACAGTCTCTCTTAAACGAATGCAATCTTCTCACTGCGAAACCTGTCATTTTTGCTGCTAATGTTTCCGAAGATGATCTGGCCGACGATGGTGCAGGCAATCCATTTGTAAAGGAAGTCCGTGATTATGCAAAGGACTGTGATGCGGAAGCTTTTGTGGTATGTGCCCAGATCGAGCAGGAAATCGCAGAACTGGATGAGGAAGAAAAGGCTATGTTCTTAGAAGATCTCGGGCTGAAAGAATCCGGGCTTGAAAAACTGATCAAGGCAAGCTATTCTCTCCTCGGACTTATTTCCTATCTGACAGCAGGCCCGATTGAATCGAAAGCATGGACGATTACGAAAGGTACCAAGGCTCCACAGGCTGCAGGAAAAATCCATTCTGATTTTGAAAGAGGATTTATTAAAGCGGACGTCATCAGTTATGATGACCTGATTGAAAACGGCAGTATGAGCGCAGCCAGAGAAAAAGGTCTGGTTCGTTCGGAAGGAAAAGAATATATCATGCAGGACGGGGATGTTGTACTGTTTAAATTTAATGTATAAAATTTTCGTTTTCACACCAAAAACCGTGGTATTTTTTTTAGAAATTCCACGGTTTTTTCACTGAAGAATCCTGCTAACAGAATTCAGTCTTTCATTATCTCATTTTCGCAGATACCGTTACTTTCCCCTTGAAGCCGGATTTTTTGATCTGTTTCTTTACTTTATCATTCTTCACAAACACTCTGCACTTTGATGATAATGTCTTAAAACTGCATTTTTTCAGACTTGCAGCATGAATGTACAATTTCTTTATTCCACATTCTTTTTTGCCTCCAAACTCTCCCCGAATTATCCGGATGTTTTTTGGAAGAGTAACCGACTTTAATTTCATGGAACGGTTAAACAGGGCATAGTCAAGCTCTCTGATGGATTTGCCAAATCGGATGGATTTCAGATTTTTCATATCACCAAAGGCTTCTTCCCCTACATTTTTTACTGAGTCGGGAAGATAAATTGTTTTTATATAATCATTTTTATAAAAAGCCCCATCTTCTATTGTCCGCACTGATTTTCTTACTTTATAATGCGCTTTTTTACTGGCAACGCTATAAAGAACTTTTCCGTTTTTTGAATAAATATCATTATCAATCACCTTTAGATAAGGATTGGATTTATCGATGGAAATTTTAATATTTGCACATTTTCTAACTACCGGCCAGTAACGTACATTTTTCGGAATATACAGTTTTTTTAATTTCGGACAGTCATAATATTCTGTCCCGGAGACTCCGCAAGGATCCAGAAATATAATCTGTTCCAGATTTTTATAATGACAGGCCGGTTCTGAGACGCGCACACCCTTTTCAATGGTAATTTTTTTAAGAAGTGCCTGATAGGAACCGGGCGCCGGTTTGTATTTTCTTCCCAGTTCCTCTCTCCAGTCCTGTGTCCAGTCATCCCAGCTGAAAAACGTCACTTTATATTTTTTCCCATTCACGACGATTTCAGACGGAATCACAACCTCCGCGCGACCCTTCTTCACATTTAAGGTTGCCTCACACTCGCCTGCTGCCCGGTCAAGCTCGTATTTCACCCCGTTTATCTCTACCTCATCTGTCCGGGCAGAAACTGTTGTTCCCGGAAACATACAAAGCGTTAGCATGACTACCATCAAAACGATTCGGTTTCTCTTTTTTTTCTTTTTTTGCATTTCTTTCCTCATTTTTAAACCCGCTCCCTTAGTCTCTCGTCTGCATAACTAGAAGATATCCACTTTTAAAACGGAGAATTCCTTCCTCTTCTACAATTTCATTACTCACTCCCATACTCTCTTTCCTAGAAAGTGTCCCGTTTTCCAAGGGATAAGAAAATCCGATTTCATCAATCCCACTTACTTTTTCCGAAAAAGCAAGAAGTGAAAAATATTTTTTCTCTCCGGAACGGGGATATCTTTTTTCTGCCGGCCCGGAAAGCATCTCTATCTCATTATGTTGATCCACCAGACGGCATGGGATGTTGTGATCACACATCATGGCCAGCAGTCCGATATTTGCAAGAGTATGATCCAGCCTTGTGCCCGTTGCCCCAAATATGACCACCTCCGACGGAGAAAGGGCAATGGCATAAGTCAGTGCAAGGTGGGTATCCGTATAATCTTTTCTTTCAGGAAATTCTTTCAGGGGAATTCCCTTCTTTTTATAATCCTCCAGTACCCTTTTATCTTGCAGACTGTCAAAATCGCCCAGAATATCTGTCGGCTCCACTCCGATTTCCATACAGTGGGCAAGACCGGCATCCGCTGCAATGATCCGGTCAAATGTTTTCTCTTTTAAATATTCGCGGGCAAAAACAGTATCTACCGTTCCTCCGCTTACAATGAGTATTTTCTTTTCTTCCACGCTCTTTTGCTCCTGTTTTTACCATTTTTTCTGCTGTGCCAGTTCCTCATAAAACAGGCAGTAATCATCATATCTCATTTTACTGATTTTTCCTTCTTCCAGAGCTTTTTTCACCTCACAGCCCGGCTCATGAATATGGCTGCATCCGTGAAATCTACAGGTATGTTCATAGGGTGCAAATTCCGGAAAATAGTATTTAAGATCTTCTTTTTCAACATTTTCAAGATAAAGGGAACTAAAACCCGGTGTATCCATCAGGTAGGTATCCGGTCCCACATAAAATAGCTCAGAATGTCTTGTCGTATGACGTCCCCGCTTTATTTTCTCACTGACCGCTCCGGTTTCCATTTGCCACTTTTTGCTGATACCGTTTAGCGTTGAAGACTTCCCCACACCGGAAGGGCCTGCAAGAATTGTCGTCTTTCCAGTTAAAAGGCTTTCAACCTCAGATATTCCCTCCTGCCGAAGGGCCGACAGAAAACAGACTTCACACCCGCTGTTTTCATAATCCAGTTTTATTTTATAAATTTCTTCTTCCGAAGCCAGATCTGTCTTATTAAAACATAGAATTACCGGAATGTCCTGCTGTTCCATCGTGATCAAAAAACGATTCAGCAAATGATAATCCGGCTCAGGTTCATGCATGGCAAAAATCACCATTGCCTGATCGATGTTGGCCGCAAACGGCCGGACAAGCTGATTCTTTCTTTTATGAATGGAAATCAGATTCCCTGTTTTTTCTGTCTCAGAAAGAATATCAATTTCAACGACATCACCCACACAGGGCTTCATTTTCTTATTCCTGAAAATCCCTCTGGCACGGCATTCATACAGACCATCTTCTTCTACATAAACATAATAGAATCCCCCGATGCCTTTCACAATTTTTCCCGTCATTCTTTCCTCCGTAAATTTAACATGGGATGCTTTGCGGCACCCCATGTTTCTTGCATATCAATCTGCAATTGCACTTAAATTCACATCATAACTTCCATATTCCTGTCCATTCACATACATGATCACGGTACCATTTCCTTCCCTGTCTCCTTCGAATGTCACGTCCAGCGGAAAGTCATCATTATCTGCATTATTTCTGGAATAAATCGTACTCTTCCAGGAATCCTGTTTTAAAACTAATTTTACTTTCCCGGAACTGCCTTCCTCAAACGGGTGGGCATCAATGAGAACATTGCCCTCATACCGGTAGCTTTCCTGTTCCCCCAGACTAATGACAATCGGAACTTTGGTTCCCTTATCAACTGAAGTTCCTGAATCAATCCCCTGGGAAATCACATCGCCCACTCCAACTTCTCCACTGTAATCACTGGTAACCGAACCAAGTTTTAAACCGACATTATTCAGTTCCCGTTCTGCGGCACTCTGGGAAAGTCCGATCAGCGAAGGCACAGGTACCTTTTCAAGCCCCTTACTGATGGTAATTGTCACTGTGAAACCACTTTCTACGACACTTCCGCCCTTCGGGCTCTGTTTAATGACATAGCCTTCCTTAACCGTATCACTTGTGGCATATGCTTTGCGGACTTTAAGGCCCGCCTTTAGCAGTGTGTTTTCTGCTTTCTTTTCCTTATAATTTACAAGTGCCGGCACTTCCACACGTTTTGCCTGCGTCGTGGTTTCCTCTTTTTTGCCAAGAGTCAGTTTTACCGTGGAACCGACAGGAATCGAGGTCCCCTGCGGATACCCCTGTTTTACAACGACAAGCGCCGGGTCTGTCATATCGGCTCCCTCATCATAGACAAATTCTGCCTTCAGGGAAAGGGCATTGATTTCTGCCTGTGCCTTGTCTTTTGTAAGATCAAGGAGTTTAGGAATTCTGACCTTTTCGGCCGTTTTTTCCGTCGCCGTCGTACTCTCCGTCCTCCTGCTGTCCGTTACCTGCGTTGTCCCTCCGGCAGACTGAAACAGATGCAGGGAATTTCCTACGAGATAAAAGACAACACATGCAACAAAGACTCCGAAAAAGATCGTCACTACAAGAATCATTTTTTCCATCTTCGGATTCATTGATTCATCATCCTGATAATCTTCCTCTTCCTTGTCCTCATCTTTATAGTAATTCTTTTCCTGCTTTGACTGATTTTCATTCTGGGAAAGTGTCTTGACCTTTTCAATCTCATCCCTGTTTCTCTGAATCGTCGGTGAATCATCCATTAATGGGTTCACATAAACATATTCCCCATCTGGAGAGAGAAAAACTTTTTGCAAATCTATGATGAGTTCCGCAGCACTTTGATATCGCTGTTCCGGTTGTTTCATGGTACATTTCAAGATGATTTTTTCCAGGCTTGCCGGAATATCCGGGAAATAACAGCGTGGCGGTGTCACTTCATCCTTAAGGTGCATGAGTGCAATGGCAACAGAATTTTCGCCGTCAAAAGGTACTTTCCCCGTTGCCATCTCATAGATTGTGATACCAAGGGAGTAAAGGTCACTTCTCTCATCCGCATAACCACCCCGGGCCTGTTCCGGAGACAGATAGCGGACCGATCCCATGGCACTCGATGAGATTGTATCTCCCGTAGCTGCCTTTGCGATTCCAAAATCTGTCACTTTCACGTTGCCGCTTTCTGTGACGAGGATATTTTGCGGTTTTATATCTCTGTGAATAATATGGTGTTCGTGAGCAGCCTGAAGTCCGCTCGCAATCTGGATGGCAAAATCCACGGTCTCTCTTGCGCTAAGTCTTCCGTAGCGGCGAATATAGCGTTTCAGAGTCATGCCTTCCACAAGTTCCATCACAATGTAATGAATCCCATTTTCATTCCCCGCATCATAAATATTTACAATATTGGGATGAATCAGTCCGGCCGTAGACTGGGCTTCTCTGGTAAACTTCCGCACAAAACTGTCGTTATCACAATATTCCTGGCGCAACACTTTTATTGCAACAAACCGGTTCAGCTTATGGCATTTCGCCTTGTATACATCCGCCATTCCTCCGGAGCCAATATGTTCAAGTATTTCATATCTTCCGCCTAATAGCGTTCCTGTCTGCAGCACTGTTCTCACCTCCTACGTTCATATCGGGCAATCACAACTGCAATGTTATCAAGGCCTCCGTAAAACAGAGCTTCCTCAATACACCGCTGCACCTGTTCTTCTTCTGTCTTCCCTGTATTCAAAATTTCCCGGACCAAAGAATCCTCTACCATATTGGTAAGTCCGTCAGAGCAAAGCGAAAGCCGACTGTTTTCTTCCATCTCCACCATAAAGAAATCTGGTGTGATTTCCGGATCTACTCCTACGGCTTTCGTAATGATGTTTTTCTGGGGATGATTTCTGCTTTCTGTCCGGTCAAGTTCCCCGGCCCGCACCAGTTCTTCCACAAGAGAGTGATCCATGGTAACCTGTCGGAGAGTGCCATCAAAATAATAAAGCCGGCTGTCTCCCACATTCATGACATATGCCTTATTATCCACGACAGTTGCTGCAACAAAAGTTGTACCCATTCCGGAATACCGGACATCTCCACAGGAAAGTTCATAAATTTCCCTGTTTACCTCTTTTAAAAGACGTTCCATTACCAGAAAAGGCATTTCATTTTTTTCTTTTCCTGCCAGTTTTACAAAACGGTTCACTGCACAGGAAGAAGCTTTATCTCCGGCTTTATGTCCCCCCATTCCATCTGCGACAATATACAGATTCGGGAAACATCCCACCGGTTCATCAGAGTAAAACAGATAATCCTGGTTGACTTTTCTCTTCCTGCCGATGTCTGTCATCCCAAAAGATATCATACATTTCCACTCCTTTCTTTATAACTTTTTCGAAGTTGTCCGCACGCTGCCTGGATATCCCGTCCCATTTCCCGCCGGACAGTGACCTGTATGTGATGTTTTTCCAATATATTTTTAAATGCCGCCACATTATTTTGTGTCGACTGCTTATAATCTCTTTCTTTGATCGGATTTACCGGAATGAGGTTTATATGACAGTTCATCCCCTTCACCCGGGAAATCAGTTCCATGGCATGTTCTTTTCTGTCGTTTACCCCGTTTACCAGACTATACTCAAAAGTAATGCGACGTCCCGTTGTGTTTGTATAATACCGCGCCGCCTCCATCAGTTCTTCCATGGAATAACGGTTTGCAACAGGCATCAGCTGTTTTCTCATCTCATCATTTGGCGCATGAAGAGAAATCGCGAGGGTAATCTGAGGATTGGTATCCGAAAATTCGTAGATTTTTGGAACGATTCCGCAGGTGGATACCGTGATATTCCGATGTCCGATGTTTAACCCCTCCGGAGAACATAAAATCCGAATCATCCGGGAGAGTGCATCAAAATTATCAAACGGCTCTCCGGTTCCCATCACAACCACATGGGACACTCTTTCCCCCGTTGCTCTTTGTATCGCATAAATCTGATCGAGCATCTCCGACGGATAGAGATTTCTCGAAAGGCCCAGGAGGGTTGATGCACAAAACCGGCATCCCATACGGCATCCGGCCTGAGAAGAAATACAGACAGAATTGCCGTGATGATATTTCATCAGAACGCTCTCCACAATATTTCCGTCATGAAGAGAAAACAGGAATTTCTGTGTCCCGTCAATTTTCGATTCCAGACGTTCCACTTCTTCCACTCCGTAGAAAGGATGAGCCTTTATTATCTTATTTATCATCCCCGGGGAGACATTTGTCATCTCTTCCGGTTTGCGAATCAGCTTCTGATGGATCCACCCGTAAATCTGTTTTGCCCGAAATTTTTTTTCTCCGGATTCTTCCACCGCCTCCGTCAGTTCTTCCAGGGTCATGGATTTCAAATCATTCCATTTCACTTCCACTTTTCTTCCTCCGGTCTTCTGAATTTCGAAATAAAAAATCCGTCACAATGATCCACTCCGGGAATCAGCTGAAGATATCCCTTTTCTCCGGTCCTTTTTTTCAGGACATCCGGGAGCTTCTCCTCTATGGATATGGGAATCAGCGGTGTATTCTCTGCAATCCAGCGGACATTTTCCTCATTTTCTTCCCTGTTTATCGTACAGGTTGAAAACAGAAATTCTCCGCCCGGTTTCACATAACGCCAGACCACAGACAAAATTTCCCTTTGAAGCAATACCAGATCATGAAGCTGTTCTTCGGATATCTGGTATTTGATATCATTTTTTCTTCCCATAATGCCAAGACCACTGCAGGGCAGATCAGCGAATACCTTATCCATTTTCCCCAGTAGAGCCGGATCTTCCTTCCGTGCATCCCACTGCTCAATTCTGACATTCTCTGCATGCATTCTTTCTTTATTTTCTTCAATCAGTTCTGTCTTATATTCTGTAAGGTCTCTGGCGATCACTTCCCCGGTACCCCGGAGAAGATCTGCGGCATGAAACGTTTTTCCCCCGGGAGCGGCACACACATCAAGAATTCTGTCATTTTCACGAATGTCCGCCACTTCCACAACAAGCTGGGAACTTTCATCCTGTACAGCAAAAGCACCGTTCCGAAAAGATGAAAGGCGGTTCAGGGAATTAATTCCCGAAAGGGAGAACGCATAGGAAAGATAATTTCCTTCCATCACTTTAACCCCTTCTGCTTCCAGATCCTTTTTCAGCACCTCCGGACAAATTTGGGAAAGATTCGTCCGGATCGTAAGAGGTCTTGCTTCCAGAAACGAAGCCAGAATTTTCTCTGTCGTTTCCTCCCCGTACCAGGAGATAATCCGTCGGGTCAGCCACAAAGGTACCGAATACCGAACGCTCAGATATTGCGGGTAATCTTTTTCCTTATCCGGCAAAGGCAATTGATCTTTTCCCCGAACCAGGCTGCGCAAAACACCATTAACAAAACCGGAAAGTCTTCCAAATCCTCGCTTCTTTGCGAGATTTACCGCCTCGGAACAGGCAGCGGCATCTCTGGTTTCCATAAACAGAATCTGATAAGCTCCCATCCGCAAAAGGCAGCGAATGACCGGCTTGCATTTTTTTACAGGTGTTTTGGAAAAATGATCCAGTATATAATCCAGATAAATCTTTTGTTCTGTTACCCCTTCACAAAGGCGGGTATAAAATGCCCGGTCTGTTTTTTGTGCAAACTGATAGCGCATCAGGGTCTCCCCAATGGCAATGTGGGAAAGTTTCTTATTTCTTTCTATATCAACCAGCGTATCAAGAGCTGCCGCTCTCATATCTGCTCTTTTTGCCATCTGCTGTTCCGTTCCTTTCCGTCAGGCATCTTTTCCGAATATCGTGCCAGGCTCGATCTTGTGTCCGAGAAGAAAAGCTCGTACTGCCATTCTCTTTTTCCCCTGCATCTGGACTTCGTTCAGTTTTAATATGCCTTTCCCCGTCTGTACATATATCGCATCCCCGGTCACTTTTACGATTGTTCCCGGCACTTTTTCCGGAACTTTTTCTCCCGGGTTCGAGGTTTCCACATCCGCATCCCAGATTTTTAATGTCTTTCCTGCAAAGGTGGTGTAGGCACTCGGCCAGGAATTTAATCCCCGTATCAGCCGTTCAATGGAAAGGGCATCTTTCCTCCAGTCAATGTTTCCCAGTTCTTTGGTCAGCATCTTCGCATAACAGCTGTCTTCCTCTTTCTGCGGTATGCGCACTGCCGTTCCGGCTTCCAGCCTGGCAAGAGCATCCAGTAACAAGGGACCTCCGGCTGCTGCCAGTTTATCATGGAGGGACTCTCCCGTCTCCTTGGGTGCAATCGGAACAACGGTATGCTCGATCATATCCCCCGTATCCAGACCCTTTTCCATATACATAATCGTAACACCAGTCTCTTTCTCCCCGTCAATGACTGCCCACTGAATCGGAGCTGCCCCCCGATATTTTGGCAGAAGAGAAGCATGGACATTAATACATCCGTATTTGGGAAGATTCAAAATGCTCTCCGGAAGAATCTGCCCAAAAGCCGCAACAACAATCACTTCCGGCGCAAGTTTACGCAAAGTATTTACAAATTTTTCTTCCCGGACTCTTACCGGCTGGTAAACAGGAATACCATGTTCGAGCGCCTTTTCTTTTACCGGCGGAAAAGCCATGGCTTTTCCCCTTCCTTTCCTTTTATCAGGCTGGGTGACAACCCCGACTACTTCATGGTTTTTAATCAGTGCTTCCAGAGTCGGGACCGCAAAATCCGGGGTTCCCATGAACACTACTCGCATTCTTCTTCATCCTCCACATCATGATATGGCTCACTTGCTCTCT
>JALFIK010000039.1 GCA_022776205.1 Eubacterium sp. | reverse complement strand
GGAGAGGCGAGAAAGGCAGGACAGACCAGACTCGATATGCTGGAAAGATCAGTGGAGATGCTTCAGGTGCTCTTTCACCAGTTAAAACCATATACAATTCCGGGAATTGTCATTACGATTACCAATCCGGCAGATATTGTGGCAGATTATGTGAGAAAAGGGCTTGGAATTGATAAAAGAAAGGTGTTTGGAACGGGTACCCTGCTAGATACGGCCCGCCTGATTCGTACCCTAAGTGAGAAATCCGGGGTGGCAAGAAGTTCCATCCGGGCATTTTCCATGGGAGAGCACGGAGATTCTTCCATGATTCCCTTCTCGGCGGTCACAATCGGTGGTCTTCCCTTTGACGCCTGGAATATTTCAAAAGAGCAGGTACTCAATGAGACCAGACAGGCAGGCATGACGATCATAGAGGGGAAAAAATCCACGGAATTTGGTATTGGACGGGTTCTTACGGAGATGGTTACCTGCATTTTGCGGGACGAGAAGAAAATACTTCCGGTTTCCGTACTTTTAGAAGGAGAATACGGACAGAGCGGTCTTCACTGTGGAGTGCCGTGTATCATCGGAAAAGACGGAATCGAAAAAATCATAGAGCTTCCTCTTTCTGAGGAAGAAAAGAAACAATTGATCCATTCATGTGAAATCATTAAAAAGCACATTGCCATAGCGGCGAAAGTGCAGGAAAGGTGAATAAAATGAGAAAAATGAAGAAAATTACAGGTATGTTACTTACGGCGGCGATGGCTGCGTCTTTGTGCCTTACAGCCTGCGGTAAGAGCGGGGCGGAAAGCGGCAGTACGAAGAGTGAGGGAAAAGACCAGATAACCGTTGCGGTAGTGCAGCCTATGTCCCATACCTCCTTAGACCAGATTCGTGATACGATTACCGGAGAGCTGGCCAAGGATAAAAATATTAAAGTTGTGACAGATAATGCCAATGGAGATACCACGGCATTAAGTTCTATTATTGAAAATTATAAACAGGAGGGTGTGGATATTGTCGTTCCGATTGCCACATCCACTGCCCAGTCCGCAAAAACGGTATATGACGGGGAAGATATTCCGATCGTCTTTGCAGCAGTATCGGATCCGGAGGCAGCCGGCCTTGTGGGAGAAGGCTGTGAAAATATTACCGGTGTTTCCAACAATATTCCTGCCGATGAAATTGTGAAGCTGGTTTCGAACTTCCAGCCGGATTATAAGAAAATCGGTTTTGTATACACATCAAGTGAAACAAATTCTGTTTCCACGATCACTGCAGCAAAGAAATACTGTGATGATAATAAGATCTCTTACGAAGAAACATCAATTTCCAATGTTTCCGAACTTCAGACAGCTGTGGAAACGTTAATATCCAAAGGTGTGGATGCCCTTTATACAGGGAATGATAATACGATTGCTTCCGCAATGGCAACATACACAGATGCTGCCTATGCAAAAGGAGTGCCAATTTACTGTGGAGCGGACTCCATGGTTGCTGACGGTGGATTTGCCACAGTTGGCGTAAACTATGTGGAACTCGGAAAACAGGTAGCTGCCATGGTGGAAAAAGTTGCCGGTGGGGAGAAACCTTCCGATATTCCGTATGAGACTATTTCTAATTATGCAAAATATGTAAATATGCAGGCAGTAAAAAAATTCGGTGGAAGCTTTGATCAAAAAGCTTTTGAAGGATTTGACGTGCTTGTGGAAGAAGACGGAACCAGCCATTTTAATGAATAAGATTGAGGATAAAACATGAATGAATTAGCAGGCATGTTAGTTTCCGCCCTGGGCCAGGGATTTATTTACGCCCCTATGGCCCTGGGCGTTTTTCTGACATTTAGTATTTTAAAGACACCGGACCTTACGGTGGAGGGAAGTTTTGTATTTGGGATGACGACCTGTGTGACGGTTTCCATTATGGGGCATCCGGTCCTTGCCTTGTTCGCAGGTATGTTTGCGGGAGCAGTTGCAGGGCTTTGTACGGGACTTTTACAGACAAAATTAAAAATAGATCCAATTTTGTCCGGCATTTTGACCATGACGGGACTTTATACGGTAAATTACGCCATTCTGGGTGGACAATCCAATCGGTATTTACAGTATGAAACGAAAAATGAACTGGGAGTGACGGTAAATAAACCGGCCGACACGATCTATAAAATGTTTCAGAGAACTTTCGGGAAGGATATGTCCTCCGCTATGACGGCATTCCTTCTTACCATGCTGATTGTGCTCGTCACCTGTGGGATTATGGTTACCTTTTTCCGTACAAGAAGCGGGATGGCAATTATCGCCACAGGAGATAATGAGGAGATGGTGAGATCCTCTTCCATCAATGCGGATGTTTCGAGGGTAGCAGGTGTCATGATGTCGAACGGGCTGGTTGCCTTTTCCGGGGCACTTCTTTGTGAATATCAGAAATATGCGGATTTAAACTGTGGAAATGGCATGCTGGTTATGGGACTGGCTTCTGTCATTATCGGGCTAACCATTTTTGGAAATCACTCAGTGACCATACAGGCAGTCGGTGTACTGATCGGATCCCTTTTATATCGTATTATTATACAGGCAGCCTATAAAATCGATATGCCAAGTTATGCGGTAAAACTTTTATCTGCATTAATTGTTATCGCGGCACTTGTCGTTCCCATGCTTCAGAAGAAGTATAAAAAGACCATGCGAAAAACAAAAACAGGGGGGCAGCCTAGATGAGCAGTGAATTAAAACTTGTAAATATTACAAAAAAGTTTGAAGCAGATACCATGAATGAAAAAGTTGCCCTGGATCATCTGAGTCTTACAGTAAAGCCCGGAGAGTTTGTTACGGTTCTTGGCTCCAACGGTTCCGGAAAATCCACAATGTTTAATGTGATTCTCGGAAGTATTTTTCCCGATGAAGGAAAGATTTTTCTCGGGGGGAAAGACATTACAAAGCAAAAAGATTATAAGAGGGCACTGAATATCGGATGCCTGTTTCAGAATCCTTTAAGAGGAACGGCTCCAAATCTCACTATCGAGGAAAATCTTGCCCTGGCTTATACAAGAAAGGCTTCCCCGTCATTTTTTGCATTAAACAAAAAGGACAGTGCCTATTTCCGTGAGGTGTTGTCTACTCTGGGAATGGGGCTTGAAGACCGGATGAAGACGAAGATGGGTCTGTTATCCGGAGGACAAAGACAGGCAGCCTCTCTTTTAATGGCAACGATCGCAAAACCGGAACTGCTGCTTCTTGACGAACATACGGCAGCTCTTGATCCGGGAGCAGCACAAAAAGTGATGGAACTTACAAAAAAAATTGTGGAAGAAAGTAAGATTACCACTCTGATGATCACTCATGATATGGACTATGCCCTGGAATATGGAAGCCGGACTATCATGCTTGATGCAGGGAAAATCGTTATGGATCTTACCGGAAACGAGAGGAAAGAAATGACGACAGGAAGACTGGCAGAGTTGTTTTATGGAAAAAGCCGAAGAAAGAAAGAAAACGGGTTTTCATGAGAAGGATGATGGTATGAAAAAAAGGACAGGGAAAAAAGAAGTGAACTGGCAGAAACTGGACAATACGGCGAATCTTTTTCCTGTCATTGCCAATGAGACAATGACAAATGTTTACCGGATCAGCCTCACACTGTCTGAGAAAGTTGACGGAAATCTCCTTCAGGAAGCACTTCTCAGAGTGCTGCCCTGGTTTGACACGATGAACGTCCGCATGCGTACCGGAATGTTCTGGTATTATTTTGAGACGAATACAAAGGGAAAGCCGGTGGTAAAAGAGGAAGATGATTTTCCGTGTCGTCTGATTGAACCCCACAGAAACCGGAATTATCTCTTTCAGGTCACTTACCATGATAACCGGATTAATCTGGAAGTATTCCATGTGCTTGCAGACGGAACAGGAGCCATCAATTTCTTAAGAGAACTGACATATCAGTATTTAAGGCTGGTTCATCCGGAAATATCCGGGCAGACAGGAGATGTGCTGAGTGACGACACTTCTCTTGACACGGAGGACAGCTATTTAACAAATTATAAAAAAAGTACGAAAAAAGGATATAAGGCAGTTCCTGCCGTTCACCTTAAAGGGGAAAAACTGCGCCGGGGAGAACTGGGAGTCATTCATGGACGTCTTTCCCTGACAGAGGTAAAAAAAAGGGCGAAAGAGAGGAATATGAGTATTAATGAATATCTGTGCGGCATGTATGTTTACGGAATTTACAGGGGATATCTCCATGAAAATCCTTCTGCAAAACCAATCGTACTCTGTGTTCCGGTTAATCTCCGGCCATTTTTTTCTTCCATGACGACCCGGAATTTTTTTGCCATGGTCAGTGTTCCTTTTTTTCCGAAGAAAGAGCGGTATGATTGTGAGGAAGTATTAGGAATCGTGCAGCAGGAACTCAAAAAGCAGATTACAAGAGAAAACCTTGTAAAATTGATCTCCTATAATGTGTCGAATCAGAAGAATCTTGTACTGAGGGCGGTCCCTCTTTTCTTAAAAAAGCCGGCAATCAAATTAGTATACTTAAACGGGACGAAGGGAACGACGACAACGGTGACAAATATGGGAAACTTTATGGTGAAGGATATTTACCGGCCATATATCCGAAGATGTCAGATTATTCTTCCTCCTTCCCAGGGTCAGAATATGAAAGGAACTATCAGTTCCTTTGGAGACGAACTCACCTTTACCATCAGTTCTCTTCTTAAGGACACCTCCGTGCCAAGGGAGTTCTTTCGGGCGCTGGTAAAGGATGGACTGTCTGTGAATATTGAAACGAACGGGGTTTATTATGAGTAGGGAGAAGGAGGATACAAAATTTGAAAAAATGCAAACGCTGCGGTGTACTGGTGTCAGACGATACCATGATCTGCCCCTTATGCCGGACGATTCTTACAATAGAAAATGAGAGCGGGATACAAAGGGAAACGGGAGCCTATCCGGATATCAGAAAGAAAAAGAGAAAATTTCACAGAGCCGGGCAGATTTTTTGTTTTACAGCGCTCGTTGTGGAAAGTGTGCTCATACTCATTAATTATCTTACCTTTCATGCCCTGCCGAAATACTGGTCAGTAATTACCGGGGCAGTGTTTGCCTATCTTATTTTTACGATGTGGGATTTACTTAGGAGGCGTCAGGGCCATATCCGGAAAATCTATCTTCAGCTCTTTATTATTTTAGGGCTGCTTGTTCTCATTGATTGTTCCCTTGGATTTACCGGATGGTCTCTGGAAATTGGTCTGCCCTGTGTAATTTACGGGCTGGTCGCCATTATCATTATCTGTATGAGTGTGAATTTTTCCAGCTGGCAGAATTACCTGCTTATGCAGCTGGCGGCAGTTTTATTAAGTGCTGTTGACCTTATTTTGCACTTTGCCGGTTTCCTTCATCATATCGTTCTTGCCTGGGTTGCCCTCGGCCTTTCTGTACTGCTATGGAGTGGAACGATGATTTTCGGGGAGAGAAAGGCAAAAAATGAGCTGAAGAGGAAATTCCATATCTGATTTGGGACAGGAGAGTGTAGAATTGTTGAAATATAAAGAAAAAGAAAAGAATGGGATGCTAAGTTTCACTGCAAATATGACAAAAGGAGTGATCAGTCTTGCCACCTCTTTGCATGGAGTAGGACCCAGAATCCAAGATGGTACCTTCCGAAAAAAGGCAGGAGAAATTGACGCTCCCTGGCATTGCCCGAAAGATTTTTCTCTTGTGCCGATAAAAATGCCGAATTTTTCCATGGAATTGCTGGCACCCCGCAAGGAGGAACGCATAAGGCCGGAAAGGGAAGTGATTCTCCAGCTGCACGGTGGCGGTTATATCGGGAAAATAAGAAATGCTTATCGGGATTTTGCGGTTCTTTATGGGAAAATGGAGGGAGAAAGGGCTGTGTTGTCCCCGGATTACCGTGTCGCTCCGGAAGATCCTTATCCGGCTGCCCTGGAAGACGCTCTGATGGCCTATCGGTGGCTGCTTGAGATGGGATGCGGGGCAGAACAGATTATTGTGGCGGGAGATTCGGCGGGTGGAGGACTTGCTCTTGCCCTTGCCATGTATTTAAAAGATCATGGGGATCCTCTGCCGAAAAAACTGGTTCTGATGTCCCCGTGGACAGATCTTACTGCGTCCGGAGAATCCTACCATACGAATTTCCATACGGACCCTCTTTTTGGGAATACGATGGATAGTATGATTTACAGTAACGCATACTATAAGGGATATTCCCCACAAAATCCATATATTTCACCACTTTTTGGTGATTTTACAGGACTGCCGCCCATGCTTTTTCAGGTGGGAGGAACGGAAATGCTCCTTAGTGACAGTGTGGAGGCAGCCAAAAAGGCAGACCGGGCCGGCTGTGATGTCCGGCTTACGGTCTATGAAGGAATGTTCCATGTGTTTCAGCTTGGAATGAAAAAGATGAAAGAATCCAGGGAAGCCTGGGAAGAGGTGGAAGCATTTCTCAATTCGGAGAAGTGACGAGAGCTTTCCGCTTCTGATGCACATTAATGCAATTTTGAATGAAGGTGCAGAAGTAAACATTCCGTGGGATGCATTCACATGGGATAATTTCTCCGCATAAAATATATTTCGCATAAAATATCCTCTGTTTACAGATACTATTTTCGGTGGTGGAAGAAAGTATTGTAAACGGAGGTTTTTTTATGAAAGCAACAGGAATTGTGCGCAGGATTGATGACCTGGGAAGAATTGTGATTCCAAAAGAGATCCGAAAAACGCTTAAAGTAAAAGAAGGCATGCCTTTGGAAATTTATACAGACCGCAACGGAGAAATCATTTTAAAAAAATATATGCCCTTTTCCCAAATGGGGGTTCTGGCAGGAGAGTTTGCGGACTGTGTGGCCGGTCAGACGGGAGATGTGGTGTTTGTCACAGACCGGGAAAAGATTATTGCTGTTTCCGGATGTCCGGCGAAAGGGCTTGTCGGCGAGAATATCAGCCGGAATATGGAAAGAATCCTGGATGACAGAGATGAAAAACTTCCCCAGTCGGAAAGAAGCCGGTTTATCCCGGTAAAAGAAGGAATGGAAGAAACCGGACAAACCTGGTGCCTGATTCGCAGTGAAGGGGAGGTGGTTGGAATGGTTATTCTTCAAAATAAAGATAAAAAGAAAAAAATCGGTGAGATGGAAAAGAAAATTGTCTCTGTTGCGGCAGACTTCCTCGGAAAACAGGTCAGTGTATAAAAAACAGGCAGAGTATCGTGTTCATGTGGATACTCTGCCTCTTTCTGATTGTACACTGTTTACAAATAGCGGAAAAGTTCCTTTGCCTCCTCCTTTTTTGCAGTGTCCTTCACGTCAAGAACTTCAAC
This sequence comes from Eubacterium sp., assembly GCA_022776205.1. Taxonomy (GTDB): domain Bacteria; phylum Bacillota; class Clostridia; order Lachnospirales; family Lachnospiraceae; genus Anaerobutyricum. The sequence goes on along the minus strand of JALFIK010000039.1, from coordinate 6,147 downwards.
CTTCACGGTTTTATTTCCAAACTGAATTTCAAGAATATCACCGCTCTTCACATTAAGGCCGGCTTTGGCTGTTTTTCCGTTGACAAGGACCCGGCCGGCGTCGCAGGCTTCATTCGCCACAGTACGGCGCTTGATCAGACGGGAAACCTTTAAAAATTTGTCCAGTCTCATAATTAGTTATTAACCTTCTCTTTTAAGGCTTTCATCGCCTTAAACTTCGGAGCTTTGGATGCCGGAATCTGGATGGTTTCTTTCGTTCTAGGGTTGATTCCTTCACGGGCAGCTCTTTCCGCTACTTCAAAAGTACCAAAACCTGCCAGCTGAATCTTCTCCCCCTTGCTTAACTCATCACCGACAACATCAATGAAAGCTTTTAAAGCCTGGTCTGCATCCTTCTTCGTTAATTCAGTTCTCTCTGCGATTGCTGCGACTAACTCTGTTTTATTCATGGTAAATTCCTCCTGATATTTTCTCACAGAATAAAAATAAACCTGCACAAAGTGCGTTTACGTCAATAGTTATAACGGTTTTAGAAGTATTTGTCAAGGGTTTCCCGGATATTTGCAAAGGTAATATATTTTCTTTTCCGCACATATAATAAAAGCAATTAAAACCGGGGAAAAAGCAGATGGAAGAGCGAATTTTAAAGAGTCATAAAATCTCCCTTTTTAACAGAAACAGCGGGCTGATCACTGGAGTTAAGGATGTGATTTCCTTTGATTTAAATGAAATTATTCTTGATACGGAGCAGGGGATTCTCGTCATTGCGGGAGAAGAACTTCATGTGACGAAACTTACTGTGGAAAAAGGAGAGGTAGAAATTGAAGGAATTGTATACAGTATGGTCTATTCCGATGACGGAGCGGGGAAAAATGAGGGAGGAAGTCTGCTGCGCAGGCTGTTTCACTAAAAATGGCACAGATGATTTCGGGACAGCTGTGTCTCTTCTTTTTCAGCATATTGTATGGCATGATTCTGGGAATGTGGTATGATTTTTTTCGGGCATTGCGAAAAAAAATCGTGCATAAAGACAGAGCTGTCCACATAGAGGACCTGTTTTATGTTTTGACGGCGGCTTTCGGTCTTTTTTTGTTTTTCCAGATTTATAATGAGGGCAGATTGCGGTTTTACTGTTTTCTGGGAATTTTTTGCGGAATGGCTGTTTACTTTTTCCTTTTCAGCCGTCTTATTACAGGTATATTCTGTATGAGCATCGGGATACTGCTTTGGGTGCAGAAAGGAGTCTGCACAGTTTTTTTTACTCCTCTGAAATTAATTGTGAAATCTTCTTGTAAGTCATTGAAAAAAATGAAAAAAACCATTAAAATAATAAGGAAATCAAAGTAAAAAGGCGATAGGCAGGGATGTGAATGAAGAAGAAAAAGAAAAAAAACAGCAGACAATTTAACAGGAAGTTTAAAAAAAGATTTTTTACACGAAAGTCGGCTGTTGTCTTGTTCTGTGCGGTGATCATCCTTTTGGGATTCGGTCTTGGTTATCAGAGAATTGAAAAAAAAGCACAAAAATATGAAAAAACGATTCAGGAGCTCAATACAGAGATTAAAAATATAAAACAGACAAACCGTACACTGAAAGAGGAGAAGAATAATCTCGATACGGACGAGTTTAAGGAGAGGATTGCCAGGGAACGGCTTGGGATGATTGGAAAAGATGAGATATCCCTTCAGGAAGAGGAAGAAGGAAGTACGTCAGACGATGAATCTGAAAACGGAAAGGAAGGGACAACAGAAAAAAACAGTAAATAATTTTAAATTATATCTTGACAACCTTATTTTTTAATGGTAAAATATCGTTCGTTGAGTGTGGCGGGATAGCTCAGTTGGCTAGAGCACACGGTTCATACCCGTGGTGTCGCTGGTTCAAATCCAGTTCCCGCTATTTTTTTTCAGGTCCGCATGCGGGCCTTTTTCTTTTTCCGACAGTTTTCCTGCAGAGTACCTGCTTCGACAGATGGAATGATTTCTTCTGATTATAATAAACTATAAGAAGAAGGATCGTGTGTGGAGGTGGGGATATGAACATAATAGCGAATTACACGAATGAGCAGAATATCCGGGATATGAACAGGCTTCTTCTGATGGAGAATGCGTTGCGGCGTCTGCTCTGTCTGATGGATACGGAGGAAAGGGAAGACTCCTGCGGAAAAGATATGGATTTTCTCCGGGCCTCCGTAAGCACAGATATCTGTCGTAAGTGCCCGAGGTACCGGGACTGTTATGGACAGGAGAAAGAGGACACGCTACGGGAGTTTGCGTCGATTCTCCGGGAAGCCAGGGAGACTTATCGTGTAGACGGGAGAACGGCTTCAGAAACGTTTCGTAAAAAATGTGTGTATTTCCATGCCGTCGTAGAGGAAATCTCCTGGATATTTCGTCTGATATATCAGAATGCTTTCTGGGAAAACCGTTATAGAGAAATGCAGGAAGAAATGAAACGACAGTTATCCGGTCAGATTCGATTTCTTGCCTGTTGCAGAGAACAAATCCGGAAAGGGTCGAGGATTTCCGGAACGAAAAAAATTCGGCTGTATTTACTTTTCCTGCGAAATGGAATCCGTCTTCTTGAGGGAGAGGAAAGGAAGGATGAGAGAGGACAACTGGAGATTTCTGTTGTGGTCCGTCCTCTCTGGGGGAAAAAGCAGACGGAGACGGTAAAAAAATGTCTGGACCGGTTTTATGGGGAAAATTTTCTGCCGGAAGGGACAAGGCGATGGCTGGCTCCGGGAACTCACTGGCTGAATTTTTCCCAGGAGAACAGTTTTCATGTCCTGTTTGGAAGAAAATGCGAAAATAAATCGGGAGAATCCATAAATGGTGATACGTTTTCTTTTACAAATTTCGGGGCAAAGAGGGCGGTGATGTTATTATCGGATGGTATGGGAACCGGAGAGGATGCCTTCTTTGACAGCAAAAAAATGATAGAGGCGCTGGAGGATTTTCTGGAAATGGGAATTTCTGAAGAATTTGCACTGGAAATGATTCAGAATGCTCTTTTATTTAAGGATACCGGACGGTATTCCACGATTGATGTCGGTGTGATTTCATTGCAGACGGGAATGCTAAAAATATTGAAAGCAGGTGGACCGGCTACCTTTCTCTGTCGCAGGGGCCGGGTGGAGCGAATTGAAGGAAAGGCGCTTCCGCCGGGATGCAGGGCAGACCAGAAATTTGATGTGATTTATAAAAAATTATACGACGGAGATATGGTTGTAATGGTGTCTGACGGCATGCTGGAATTTGAGAACATGCCACAATCTTCACTTACAATGGAAACTGTTTTAAAAAAGATAACAACGAATAATGCACAGAGTTTTGCGGAAAAGGTAATGAGAGAAACTCCGGTGCCGGCCGGCGGGTATGATGACGACCGGACCGTTTTGGTGGCCTCTGTCTGGGAGAAAGGGCGCAAATATGGATAAGGCTTTGTGGGAAAAAGCAGAAATGTTTATGAATGAACAGAAAATGATTCGAAAAGGGGAGCGGATTTTGCTGGGTATTTCCGGAGGGGCAGACTCTGTCTGTCTTGCCCGTTTTTTCCTGTCGATTCGGGAAAAATATGCCCTCACTCTTTACGCAGTTCATGTTAACCATATGCTCAGAAACGGGGAAGCCCTACGGGATCAGATTTTTGTGGAGAATTTTTGTCACAAATGGGAAATTCCTCTCTTTGTTGTTCACAGAGACATTAAAAAAGAGAGGGAAGAAAGGAAGTGTTCCGAGGAAGAGGCGGGAAGAGAAGCTCGTTATGAATGCTTTTTTCAGTATGCCGGGGAGTATTCCTGTGATAAAATCGCAGTGGCTCACCATCAGAACGATGAGGCGGAAACCATTCTGTTTCGTATGATCCGGGGAACTGGTCTGGAGGGACTTCGCGGTATTTTGCCTGTAAATGGTAAAATTATCCGGCCGTTGCTGTGCCTGAAAAAAGTAGAAATTCTGGGGATTTTGTCAGAACTGTCCCAGAGTTATGTGGAGGACAGCACAAATGCCCGGGAAGATTACAGTCGTAATTTTCTCCGGCATTGTGTTCTTCCGAAGATGGAGGAAATGAATAAAAAAGCGGCAGATCATATCTGCAGGCTTGGGAGACAGACCGGAGAGCTGTTTGATTATTTAAAACCTCAGATTGAATATTCTTACAGGAAAACAGTGGAAAGAAGAGGAACTGCCCTGTTTCTGGGGAAGGAGTCTTTTGACGAGATGCATCCTTTTTTACAAAAGGAAGTCCTGAGAAAAATGCTGTTCGAATTATCCGGACATCGGAGAGATATTTCCAGCATTCATGTGGAGAAGCTTCTCCTTCTTATGGAAAAAAAGGAAGGAAAACGGCAGGATTTCCCCTATGGACTTCTCGCCAGTAAAAAGGCCGGCGGTATTCTCCTTGAGAAAAAATCGGATCTTTCCGGAGAAGAACAAAAAACGATGGTACCCTTCTTCCCTGATCTTTCCGGAGGAGAGTGGGAAGGAACGATTCCGGGTAGAAAAGAAAAGGTGAAATTTTCTGTTTTTTCCAGACAAAACTTTCAACCTGTAAAAAAGGATTGTGTGAAATACTTTGATTATGATAGAATAAACTGTGATGTTTGTTTAAGAACCAGGGCGGCCGGGGATTATTTTATTATGGATAAGCAGGGACGGCATAAAGCACTGGCCAGATATTTTATTGATGAGAAAATTCCTGCCGGGAGCAGGGATGAACAGCTTCTTCTGGCGGATGGTTCCCACATCCTCTGGATCATTGGAGGAAGAATCAGCGAGGCCTATAAGATAATGGAAAATACGAAGACCGTGCTGAGGGTGGAGCTGGTGCTGACAGAAGAGAAAAAAGATGGAGGAGTATACGATGGCAGATAAAATCAGTGTGTTAATTCCGGAAGAGACAGTGGATGCGAAAATTAAGGAGATCGGGGAACAAATCAGTAAGGATTATGCGGGAAAAGAAGTGCATCTGATCTGCATTTTGAAAGGCGGAGCCTTTTTTGCCTGTGAGCTTGCAAAGAGGATCACGGTTCCTGTATCCCTGGACTTCATGCAGGTATCCAGTTATGGGAACGCAACGTCGAGTTCCGGTATTGTGCGTATTAAAAAAGACCTGGATGATTCCATGGAGAATAAAGAAGTAATTATCGTGGAGGATATTATTGACTCGGGACGGACCCTTCATTATCTGATTCCTGTTTTAAAACAGAGAAATCCTGCAAGTATCCGTCTTTGTGCCCTTTTAAATAAACCGGACCGCCGGGAAGTCGAAGTTCCGATTGATTATCTTGGCTTTGATATTCCGGATGAGTTTGTTGTGGGCTATGGTCTTGATTATGCGCAAAAATATAGAAATCTCCCGTTTATCGGAGTGGTAGAACCGGAGGTGGAAGAGGATACCACACAAGAGGAGAGCGGGGAAGAGAAAGGAGAAAATGTTGAATAAAAGTTTTAGAAATACCGCCATTATGCTGGCGCTCATTTTTATTTTTTATATGTTTGGCAGTTACTTTGCCAGCCAGAGTCTCTCCTCCGGTAAGGAGAGTACGGCATATTCTTATGAGCGGATGGAAAAAGATGCGGCGAAGAATAAAATTTCCGCTGTTGAGGTAAAACAGAATGAGCAGGTGCCGACAGGAACAGTTGTTGTAACGCTCAAGGGCGGAGATAAAAAGACCTTTCATGTGACAGATGTCAATACGGTGCTTACTCTGGTTAAGCAAAATAAGATTACTTATACGATTGATGATGTGAAGTCCTCAGATTCCTCCGGATTGCTTTCCATTGTTCTTCCGTGGATTGTAATCGGAATCATCATGATGCTGATGTTTACCATGATGAGCCGCGCGGCATCCGGTGGAGGCGGCGGTAATAAAATGATGAATTTTGGAAAAAGCCGTGCAAAGATGCAGGATCCAACTGCCCAGAACATTCGGTTTAATCAGGTGGCAGGTCTTGAGGAAGAAAAAGAGGATCTGAAGGAAATCGTTGATTTTTTGAAAAATCCGCAAAAATACATTGAGGTAGGCGCGAGAATTCCGAAAGGAGTGCTTCTTGTGGGACCTCCCGGCACCGGTAAAACTCTTCTTGCCAAGGCAGTATCCGGGGAGGCGGGCGTTCCGTTCTTTAGTATTTCCGGTTCGGATTT
>JALFIK010000034.1 GCA_022776205.1 Eubacterium sp. | reverse complement strand
AATCTCCACACCTGTAGCCGGTTTAAATTTCTTTAATTCCAAATCATAATCAAACATGATAAATCCTCGCTTTCATAAATACTTCTTCACACATCTCTTAATCTCTCCGACCAGATACAAAGAACCAAGACATAAAAGATTCTCTTCTTTCCGGTCGTGTAATGCCGCCTGAAACGCCGCATCTACTATATTATATTCAAATAACGGGCTGTCTGTCCTGCCGGCAAAACACTGTCTTACCTCCTCGACGGATGCACCTCTTGTTTCTTCAATTCTTGTAATATATATTCTCTTCCACGGAACCTGCGCCAGCAGGTCAATCATCCCGGAATAATCCTTATCTTCACAGACTGCGAATAAAAGTGTCCATTCCTCCTCCCTCCCGGAAAGAGTCTTTACAATCTGACGAACTGCTCCCGTATTATGAGCTCCATCCACATACACACCCTTTGCAATCGCTTCCATCCTTCCTTCCCAGATCATTCCAAGAAGTCCCTTTTTAAGAATTCCGTCTGAAATATGCGGCAGGAGAATTTTCGCTGCAAGAACTGCCAGAGCGGCGTTCTCAACCTGATAATCTGCACGGCTTTTTATTCTCAGACCGCTTACTTTATAATAACGGCTATTGATGGAAAAATCAATGTAATTCTCTGATTTTTTTAAAATTGAAAGGTCTTCGTAATTTAATGAAAAAACCGGTGCATTATTCTCCTTCGCCTCCCGGCAGATTACCGGAAATGCCCCATTTTTTTCATCAATTGTAATAATTGGCGTATTCTTCTTTATAATTCCTGCCTTTTCCAACGCAATTTTTTCAATCGTATCTCCCAGAATTGCCATATGGTCAAAACTTATGGAAGTGAGAATGCAAAGTACCGGCTCACACAGTACCGTTGCATCCAGCCGTCCGCCAAGTCCTGTTTCCATAATACAATAATCAACGTCTTTCCCGGAAAACAGAATCAGAGCCATCAGAAACAACACCTCAAAAAACGTCAGGGGACCGAGATTCTGGTCCATCCCTTTTTTCACGAGTTTCTTTACCGCAAGCCAGGCAGCAACCACATCCTCTTCCCTGCATATTTCAAAATTAATTCGAAATCTTTCACTGATCTTCACAAGATGCGGTGAGGTAAACAATGCGGTCCTGTATCCTGCTTCCCGGAGAATGGATTCTAAAAATGCACAGACGGACCCCTTCCCATTTGTCCCTGCAACATGAATCACCCGGAGATTTCTTTCCGGGTGATTCATAAGTTCCAGATATGCATTCAGATTCGAGAGACTTGCTTTGGCACCGAACTTCGGAATTTCTCCAATTTCCTTTTCCATCGTTTCGTATGTCATAATCTGCCTGCCTTACTCTGTTATTTGGAAAGCTGGGAGAGACGTTCGGCAACCTGAGCTGCCATCGCGGTATATTTCTCCAGTTTCTTTTTCTCTTCCTCCACTTTGGCTGCCGGAGCCCTGGAGACAAATTTCTCATTACCAAGCATTCCCTTGGCACGTTTGATTTCACCGGCAAGACGGTCTTCTTCTTTCTTAAGTCGGGCAATCTCTTTTTCCACATCCACAAGCTCCGCAAACGGAATATATATTACCGCATCCGGAATCACTGTGGAAACCGCATCTTGTGCAATACCGGCTTTATCTTCCTGAACATGGACTTCTCCCGCATAACCAAGGGTTGCAAAGAACACTTTGGAATGTTCAAACACCCGACGCACTTCCGGATTTTGTGAAACGACATAAACACTTGCCTTTCTGCTCGGTGGCACATTCATATCCGCACGGAGATTTCTGATATTTCTTACGGCATTTTTGATCATCTCGACCTCATTTTCTTCTTCCCTGAAATCAAACGCTTCTTCAAATTCCGGCCATTTGGAAATCACAATGGATTCTTCCTCATCCTGGATATTACAAAAGATTTCTTCCGTGATGAACGGCATATACGGATGAAGCAGTTTTAATGAGGTAATCAGCACTTTCTTTAATGTAAAGAGGGCAGCTGCCTTTGTTTCATCCTCTTCATTGTAAAGTCTTGGTTTTACCATCTCAATATACCAGTCACAGAATTCCTCCCAGATAAAGTCATTCAGTTTAGCGACCGCCACACCAAAATCATAGTTCTCCATGTTATCCGTCACTTCTTTTACCAGAGTGTTTGCCTTAGACAAAATCCATTTATCTGCTGCGGTAAGGTCGCTCAGGGTAACACCGCTTAAATCCGCTTTCTCTATATTCATTAAAATAAATCTGGATGCATTCCATACTTTGTTTGCAAAGTTTCTGCTGGCAATCACTTTCTTTTCCGAATAACGCATATCATTACCCGGTGCATTGCCTGTTACCAGTGTAAGACGAAGGGCATCTGCGCCATATTTATCGATGATTTCCAGCGGATCAATTCCATTGCCCAAAGACTTGCTCATCTTACGTCCCTGTTCATCCCGGACAAGGCCGTGAATCAGCACATCCTTAAACGGACATTTTCCCGTCTGCTCATAACCGGAAAATACCATTCGGATTACCCAGAAGAAAATGATATCATAGCCGGTTACCAGAACATTTGTCGGATAAAAATAGTCAAGATCTTCCGTCTGATCCGGCCATCCAAGCGTAGAAAACGGCCAAAGTGCGGAACTAAACCAGGTATCCAATGTATCTTCATCCTGGGTAAAATGCGTGCATCCGCATTTCGGACAGACATCCGGCATCTCTTTTGCCACAATGACTTCCCCGCATTCATCACAGTAATATGCCGGGATTCTGTGTCCCCACCAAAGCTGTCTCGAAATACACCAGTCCCGGATATTCTCAAGCCAGTGAAGATACGTGCGGTCAAAATGTTCCGGCACAAAACGAAGATCTCCGTTCTTTATGGCTTCGATGGCCGGTTTGGCCAGCTCATCCATCTTAACAAACCACTGTTTCTTTACCATAGGCTCCACAGTAGTATGGCATCGGTCATGAGTTCCCACGTTATGTTCATGAGGCTCAATCCTTACCAGATATCCTTCCTCTTCCAGTTCTTTTACAATTGCCTTTCTGGCTTCATAACGATCCATTCCGGCAAACTTTCCACCGTTTTCATTAATGGTTCCGTCATCATTTAATATATTGATTTCTTCCAGATTATGTCGTTTTCCTACCTCGAAGTCATTCGGATCATGGGCAGGGGTAATCTTTACGGCACCAGTACCAAACTCCCTATCTACATAGGAATCGGCCACAATCGGAATCTCCCGGTTTACGATTGGAAGAAGCACCATCTTTCCAACAAGATCCTTATACCGCTCATCGTCCGGGTGAACAGCGATTGCGGTATCTCCGAGCATGGTTTCCGGACGGGTGGTGGCAATCTCAATACACCGGTCCGTTCCGATGATCGGATAATTAATGTGCCAGAAAAATCCTGCCTGATCCTCATATTCTACTTCCGCATCGGAAATGGAAGTCTGACACACCGGACACCAGTTGATGATACGGGAGCCGCGATAGATATATCCTTTTTCATAGAGGCGGATAAATACCTCCTGTACGGCTTTGGAACATCCCTCGTCCATGGTAAAACGCTCTCTGTCCCAATCGGCGGAGGATCCGAGTTTCTTTAACTGGCTTACGATTCGTCCGCCATACTCTTCCTTCCACTCCCATGTCCGTTTTAAAAAGCCTTCCCGGCCAAGTTCTTCTTTATCAATTCCCTCTTCTTTTAATTTATTGGTAACCTTTACCTCCGTCGCTATGCTCGCATGGTCCGTCCCCGGCTGCCAGAGTGCATTATATCCCTGCATTCTCTTGAAACGAATCAGGATATCCTGCAGTGTATTATCCAGGGCATGTCCCATATGAAGCTGTCCTGTAATGTTTGGCGGTGGCATGACAATGGTAAATGGTTTTTTACTGCGGTCTACTTCGGCATGGAAATATTTTTTATCCATCCATTTTTTATAAAGTCTGTCCTCAATCTCCGAAGGATTGTAGGTCTTACTCATCTCTGTTGACATCTTAAAAGTCCTCCTGCGTTTTCATCCGTTATCTATACTATAACTTATTAATTCATTTGTCACTATTATTTTTTCTTAGGTGTCAATTTCTTTGCGAAAATCATGTCTGAGACTTTGAACCATCTCCGCTTTCCTCTCTGCTGCCTCTTGCGCTCTCCCGTTCTCTTTCATATATAAAATTTTTCTATAGCAGACACCGGCAGCGGATGTCAGAAATTCCTCCTTCATCTCTTCGAGGCGATCCTCAAAAGCTTCCAGGAGAATATCCGATGCGTCCAGAGCAGCCAGCTCTTTTCCGGCACACTCCTGCCCTTCCGAAAAAGCAATCACACAATAATAATAAAATAATGATTTCTCATCTCCCGTATACCGGTACGCTTTCAAAAAAGAAAGCCTCGCATCCGTAAAACGGAAAAGCTTCATCCAGGCAATTCCCTGATTGTGGTAGAGAGCCCCTTTTTCCTCCTCCGGCAGTTTTGGCTGTTTTAATGCTTTCCGGTAACATCCCAATGCTTTTTGCGCCCGGCCACATTTTACATACAAATCTCCCTTCTTCTTTTCCTGTCGGAAAACCGGTTCATTTTTAAGTTCTCTGTAGTGATCAAGAATATCTCTGATCTCCTCTTCCGTAAAATAATTTCCCTCCCGGAAAAGTGCAGCAAAATACTTCATCTGATCTTTTTCCGGATCAAGCAATTTATAAAGCTGACGGGAAAGTTTCGAAAGGCCCAGTTCCTCCCGGAGAAAAATAAGGAGATCTTCTCCCGGAAGAGTGGACAGATAACAAATCATATGCTGACTCAGATAAAAGCATAGTTCTTCATAGGAAAATACTCTGATTCCGGTATCTTCAAAACAGTACCCGTTTTTTGTTGTTTTTCCTATACAAATCAGTGATTCTCTCATTCTTTCTCCTTCTTTCCTTCTATGAAACCAGTGAAAAAGGAAAGACGATTATTTTCCCTGTTGCAGGGAACATCTCTCCAAAGCCCAGATCTGTAAGAAGGATGACTCCTTCCGTCTGGGAAGTAAAACTTACTTCGATCCGGATTCTTGTTGTCTTCGGTGGTCGTTTCGGAAGATCGGTCACCTCACAGACTGCACCTTCCATCTCGTTTTCTTTTGTATTATGGTAAAAAAACTCTACTCTCTGGCTCTTATCTAAAATGATATCCACACTGCCACGGGTATTATACCATTCCCGTCCGATGGATGTGATTGGCAGGTACTGTGGTTTTCCCGCCTCCGCTGTCACAACTCCCACTGTGTGATAGACCATCTCCGGTCCGTCAAGCAGAATCATTCCCTCATCCATCAACTCGATGGAATGAACTCCCAGCAGACATGCCCCATTTGCATACAGATTCTGTCCAAGAAAAACTCTCCGGCCCGCACAAAGATAAGAGAGTGTCTTCTTCATCCAGTCTCCCTCAAATCCTTCCCCGGTGAGAAAAATGATATTGGCGGGATGTTTCACCAGAAAACGTTTCATCATCTGTCCGAAATTCTGGTCCTGATCCGGAGCTCCCTCCACAATATGATATTCATCCAGATTAATTTCTTTTTCTACCGCATGATATGCTTTCTGACGGGAACGGCGAAGCTGATCAATCAGGATATACCGGAGCCTGTGGTCATGATAATCAAGAAGCAGTGTATTCCTGTCCCATATAATTCTTTCCTGATGGAACACGTATTCTGCAAACGCACGAAAACGAGTGATGATCTTTACCTCCTGAAATCCCCTGAAGTCATCCACCAGCAGATTCCTTAATCTATCCCTGTTTGTTTCCGAAGCATCCTCCAGAACAAAATTCACATCAGAAAACTCAGACCAGGCATGCCGGTTAACTTCCATATATTTTTTTACAAGTTCAATCCCGGCGGCGATATAATCCTGTCTGCTCTCCGGCGGAATCGGAAAGCTTTCTTCCGTCATCTCTTCTCTGCCCTCAAAATAAATACTGAACTGCACAGAAGATTTTCCCAGGTCCACCCCGCCATATTTTTTTATTTCCAGTTCTTCCATAGCAACCTCTCTATCTGTTTTCTTTTACAGGAGTTTCATATACCGGTCTGCAAAATAAGCCTGCAGGAGATACTTCTCGAAATCTTTCTCCGAAACCTCTTCGGAATCAAGGCGATTTAACGTGAAGAACCGGCTCTCCTCTCCTTCTTCATATCCAAAGGTTTCAAACTTTAAGGCATCTTTCTCTTCCACAGGCTCTCCATCTGCCTCCAGCCGGTATTTCACATGATCTTTCTGGAAAAAATTCATATGGCATACATACATCCCGGGAAGTACTTCTTCCGGAATCAGGGTACGTACATAATCTTCCTCCCCATCAATCTGATAAGTAAAACGAACATTGCTTCCTGCTTTCCCTTTATAAGTAAGAAAAGTCAGTTCCCGATATACAATCGGCAGATGTACGCAGGATTCATAGGCATGATACACGGGAAGATAAAATTCTTCCTGTAAAAATCCACTGATAATATAAGCTGCCGTATCTTTAATCCTGTCAAACCATTCCTGCCGTTGTGAAAAATAATAAAGAAAATGAATTCGGGAATCCCGGTTCTTCATTCGACCGGTCTCAATCTCCTTCCCGATGACCATATGCATGAAATCATTCATTTCCATGGAATTTTCCAGTTCTTTCATTGAAGCATATTCCAGGTACTCATCAATCAGGCTGTCCCCTTCCATCGTTTCATAAAACGATTCAAATACAGGGAAAACTCCGTCCGTATCATTGTCTGTAAACATAACCTGGCGAAGAATTCTGCGCTCAAACCGGGAGGTATCCAAGGCAAATCGTTTTCCCTTTTCCCAAATTTGCACGAGGGTTTTCGTCTCTCCCCGGAAATATTCCATCAGATAAGTCAGAGTATCTTTATTATATTTTTTCCTGCAGAAAGCTGCATAGGCCAGAGAAAGGGTAACTTCATCCTTCTTTCCCTGATAATATTGCACGCCAAAAGAGGCAAGACGAAGCCGTTTGGCTGCTCCCATAAACTCACTGCCAAATAATTCAGCGCCAAAGAACGCATTCTCCATCATCCCGACTTCCATATAATAATCCATGAGCGTTTTCTTGAAGTCCGGGGAAGTACTGGAATAATCAATTTTTTCCAGCCAGTGGGAAAGTTCTCTCTTTAACTGGTGCGACTCATAATACATGAGAAGTTTCTCCATGAACTGCTGGCGCATCTCATAAGTAAAGTCTTCATTAAATACGATTCTCTGCAATACAGGCAGCATATCTTCCTTCACAACTTCTTTGATTTTGCCCGATTCCATGAGAAGTATCTTTTTATTCCCCAGATTTCTCCGAATCCATTCCGGAGCGAACTGCTCCGGAGACAAAAATTCCTGAAGTTCATACTCAATCCCGGTTATATAACGCTGCTCACTGTTATCCACAAAATACAAAACTGCCTGATCATTATAAACCTCTACACAGCTTGTCCCTCCCACAAGCGGATAATATTTCTCCTCTCCCGTTTCCGGGCAAACAATATAAACCCCGATCATATGAGGATTCTTACAGATTAATTTCCGGTAAAAGAGAACATCACAGACTGCTTTCCAGTTGTCCGGTTTTTCCAGTACTTCTTTCTGGAAAAACGTATAAAGGCAGGCTAAATGTTCATTAATACGCCCCTTAAGAAGCTGCTCTTCCACAAAAGGAAGCATTTTGGAATAATATGCTCCATAAACTTCCTCGTACTGCTCCTTATTTTTCAAAACATTTGTATACAGATATGCCTTCTCCAGATAGTCCAGGCTGTTGCTGTAAGTAAAGTAAATCAGTACTCTCTGAGGAATCACTTCATAGCGGGAAAAATCCATACTACGGATGAAAAATTCATTCAGTCCGATAATTTTTAAGTTCGCTTCTACAGCAAGGCGGAAATATTCATGATATTCTTTCCCTGTCCGGTTTCCTTTAATAAGGAGCGAACAGATTACCTGGAGAAAACGCTCATCCGGCTCCACCCCATATAATTTCTCTGCAATATAGTAAACCGATTTATTAAAATATTTCATTTTCAGGGCGAGACGAGCAAACTGATAAGACAAAGCGAGGGATATATATCCATAACGAACACCCCAGCGAAAAATGCTTATCTCAAATTTCCCGAGCTCTTCCATATAATTTGGATTATCATTCAGTATATCGCAGGCTTCAAAATAAAGAAGACTGCTGTTATTTCCCTCTTCAAAAAGCTGACGGATCGTGTCGTACTGAAGACGTTTGTTGTACACATATTCCCGGTCTAAGTAAATGAGCATCCACAATGCCTCGGCTTTGTACGGGGATACAGCATAAAATTCCCGGATTTCCGAAACGGCACGGCTGATTGCCTCCGGTGTACGATAATACAATGCTTTCAGATAAAGAAAATACTCCTTTTCGAGGGGAGTAAATTTCCCTTCTTCCTCCATTTTCGCAAGCACATTCAGTGCGGCCTGCGCTTTTTCCTCCTGCTCCTCCATAAGGAGAATATGCAGTTTATAAAGTTTCCACTCTGCGTCTCCCGTTATATGAAACAGTTCATCAAGGGATGTGCCGGAATCTCCGGAAAAATCCTCGAATCCTATACTACCCGTACGAAAATAAAGATAGTTATGCATAAGTTCCGCTTTTTTCTTCTTAATCCACAGCCTGTTCTCCCTCTCCCTGGACATACCGCTCTGCTTTCCCCACCATTCTACCGGGATTTCCAGATGCTGGCGCACGGTGTCAATGACAAGCACATCGCTTCCTGTAATCATGTTGGGGTTCTTCTCCACGCGAAACAAAAACTTTCCATCCGAAAAATCATCACTGGTAAAATGGGAACAGGAAATCATAAGCTGCCCTTTCTGGCAGGAAATGGTGCCTTCCAGATAACCGCTCCGTGACAGGGAGAGCATAATTTCCTGAAAATGACTGTCTTTTTCCAGGACAACCTTTCTTGTAAGGAGTGTAAGCTCCGCAGGCTCTTTATAGCCTGCGGCTGTAAGGAACTCTTCCAGAATCAGCCTGCGGGACCGGCTTTTCATCAGATTATGATAAAGCGCCTGTTTTTCCGGTGCACCTTTTAGAAAAACTTCTTCAAAATTCGGAAGGAAAAACAACTCCACCGCTTCCTTCCGGTTTTTCTCATATAGTCTTACAAACTCTTCCATCGTGGAAATCCGTCCATCGGATGTCTCCACCGATTTATTTGTAACAAGGATATGACAGGGAATCGTATATTCTCCACCATTGGTAATGAGAACGATCTCTCCGGTAAATTCATTGCCGGCCATGGCAAGCTTCCCTTTAAAATAATAGGGAATCTCCTGACGGAGTCCCTCTAACTTCTCTGTTTCTACTGCCAGTTTATCGCTGGTCGAACAGACATATCCATTCATGGGAATATTATTTTCACTTTCGATAAAGAAGGAACCTCTGTAAACTTTGCCTTCTTCCACTTCAATATCAAGATCAGTAACGGAAAGGCTTAACACCGGCGTTTTTTCTTTTTTTATTTCTTCGACTACACTAATTTCCTCTTTCACATTCCCTTTCCTTTCCTTTTTCTAATATTCCATATTATAACAAACATCGGATTAATTTTAAATACAAACCAGGTCTTTTTCCTATTTTATTTTTGGACTTTCCAATTTTTTTTACAAACTCATGCATTTGTCGTTTGACAAAGAAAATTGAACGCACTAGTATAATGAAGTTAAAGGAGGTTCAACAAATGAAAAAATTAACCGCCGGGCTGACTGCTTTGCTTTTGTTCAGTCCTCTTCATGTATTTGCCGCACAAAGCGGAGCTTCCGCTGCATCTCTCGGAAACAGCCTCCCAATCTGGAGCTGTATCCCTTTTGCCGGAATGTTACTTAGTATTGCTATCTTCCCCCTGATCAGGGAAGACTGGTGGGATAAGAGCAAACCTTTTGTCGTCCTTTTCTGGTCCCTTCTTTTCCTGATTCCTTTTGGTATCGCATATGGACCTCATGTCGCTGCCGAACATTTAGTGGAAGTAACCCTGGGGGATTATCTGACTTTTATCGTTTTATTATTCGGTCTTTTCTGTGTGGCCGGAAATATCAGTCTGCAGGGGGATCTGGCCGGCACTCCGAAGATAAATGTGCTTTTGCTTTTCATCGGCACACTTCTCTCAAGCTGGATTGGCACGACGGGTGCCAGTATGCTTATGGTTCGTCCGATCATCCGTGCGAATAAATGGAGAAGCAGGAAGGTTCAGATTATGGTTTTCTTTATCTTCCTTATTTCAAATATCGGAGGATGTCTGACTCCTGTTGGCGACCCTCCGCTACTTATGGGATTTATGAACGGCGTAGACTTTTTCTGGAGTCTTCATTTACTCCCTGTCATGGCGCTTAATGTTGTAATTTTACTAACTCTTTTCTATTTCATCGATACAAGAGCCTACCGGAAAGATATTGCAGATGGTTTCAAACCGGAATTACGAAGCGAAAAAGATCGTGTAAAGCTTCACCTTGAGGGTGCACATAATATTATTTTTCTTTTAATGATCGTTGGTGGTGTAATTTTAAGTGGTGTTCTTCCTGCCTCATTTCCGGTTTTCGCAAAGGGGCCTGCACTCATGGGAACAACCTTATCCTTTGCTTCCATCATTGAAATTGTCCTGATTCTCCTGGCCGCTTTTCTTTCCTTCCGGACAACCGGCAGGGAAGTTCGCGCAAACAACCATTTTACCTGGGATGCAATCAAGGAAGTTGCCATACTGTTCATCGGAATATTTATTACCATGATTCCTGCCCTTCTGATTCTGAAGGCAAGAGGTGCAGATCTCGGTCTTACCCAGCCATGGCAGTTCTTCTGGATTACCGGTGCTCTTTCAAGCTTCCTTGATAACACACCAACTTATCTGGTATTCTTTACAACTGCTGCATCCCTCGGATTCACATCAGGTGTTCAGACTCTTACAAGTTTTATTCCTGCAACAATCCTGATGGCAATTTCCTGTGGGGCCGTATTTATGGGTGCCAACACTTATATCGGGAATGCACCGAACTTTATGGTCCGTTCCATCGCAGAAGAAAACGGTATTAAGATGCCTTCTTTCTTTGGCTATATGTTGTGGTCATTAAGCTGTCTGATTCCTGTTTTCTTCATTGACATGCTGATCTTTTTCTTATAAGAAACCGAAGCGATCTCTCAAAAAAATCTGTGCCGGCAGCCAATGTGGCTGTCAGCACAGATTTTTATATTTATTGGTTTCCTGTTACTCCTTCTCCCGGTCATCGATGATCATGCCGTTTTCTACAAAAGGATGAATCAGTTTTTCCCACTCATAATCCCACAGCACTTCGGAACCTTTTTTTGTATCTTTCTGTCTCCCCATGATCTGACTAAGACACACCGTATGCTCAATCCAGGATTTTCCTCCGGAAGCTACATTTAATATTACGGGCTGCAGATTATCCATGGCATGGGCAAACCGGGATTCGGGTGTTTCCCGCGCTTCAAATTCTTCCCAAATGGCTTTTAACTTTTCTCCCTGGTCTTTTGGAAGAAGACCATAAAGTCTGGCCGCTGCCTTTTGTTCTCTGTCTGCCTGCGTCTTTTTTCCCTCTTCGTCATAGGCATACGTATCCCCTGCATCAATTTCAACCACATCATGAAATAAAACCATGGTAACAGTTTTTAAAACATCAATCTTTTCATTGGCATATTCCGATAAAAGAATCGTCATCAGTGCAAGATGCCAGGCATGCTCCGCATCATTTTCTTTTCTCTCTCCATTTGCAAGATAGGTCTGCCGCGCGATGAGTTTCTCTTTATCCATTTCGCGGATAAATGCAATCTGTTTTTCCAAACGGTCTTCTCCCTGACCCATATCGGTATATCCTCCTTTATCATGAAATCCAGGCCTGCTACGGAATACGAATTTTCTCCGTTTTTGACCAGGCAGACCAGCTTTTGATACTCCCTTTTTTATAATAGTAGCGTATCCGGAAATAATAATGACCTTTTTTCAGTTTCTTCGTCAGCAAGCTGGATTGTTTTCTGTCGACGGACACACTCTTCGCCTTTTTAAAAGCAGCATTTCTGGCATACTGAATCTGATATTTGCTGACATATCGTTTTTTCTTCCAGGTCATCATCACTTTTCTTCCGGATTTCTTTTTTAATTTTCCCTTTCCTGGTTTTATTAAGCAGTATAAAGTTTTCTCATTGCCCGGATTTCCATATCTGCCCATATTATACGCCCGGATACGATAAGTGTATTTCTTTCCGTTTTTTCCTTTCTTATCCACATAGGATGTCATCTGACGGGAAACCGTGGCAATCTTCTTCCATACCTTCCCGGACTCTTTCCGATAAATACAATACTTTGCTGCTCCTGCTGCCCGCTTCCATGTAAGACGGATTCCCCCTGTTACGTTCGATGCTTTTATCAAAGACGGACGGAGAATGACAATCTCATTTCTGTACACAATCTGCCGACTCATCAAATTCGAAAGAATCGGACACCCCCAGCCAAAATCTGTATCTTTACCACGAACGCCCATATCTTTACAATAAGTTTTCAGTTCTTTGTACACACCTGAAACTGATAAATTCGACTGCATCATTTTTATGTAAGCAATTGCCGCCGTTATGTGGGGCGCCGCCATGGATGTACCACTCATTCCCCGAAGGGTTCCCTTATAATCTGCACTGTAAATTTCTGTCCCGGGTGCCGCAAAATCGATGGCATTCCCCCAGTTTGAATAATTTGCCACAGTGCCATCCTGATTAAAGGCTGCCACGGTAATCGTCTTATCATAACATGCAGGGTAACAATATTTTACATTAACTCCGCCGCTTTCCACATTTCCTGCTGCGGCACAGACAGGGATTCCATGTTCATAAGCTTTATCAATAATCCCATTCAAATAATTGTATTTACTGGCTTCCGCATCGATAAAGCCAAGGCTTAAATTAATGACCGCCACATGGAGCTTTACAGCATACTGCATGGCTGTCTTAATCGTCAGAAGAGAGGACAGTCCTTTTTCATTTGCAACTTTCAGCATAAGAATCTGGACGTTTGCCGGTGTGGAATCCGCAATGATTCCGCTCACATGAGTTCCATGGCCAATGAGATCTTCTATCTTTTTATTTCCGGACACAAAATTATAGCTGTTTGGGGAAATCGTTCTTCCCCGGAACATAAAATTCGATTTATTAATCCCCGTATCAATCACAGCCACCGTAACCGGATTTTGATATCCTTTTTCACCTGCCTGCACCTTCAGGGCATCAAATCCCATATATGGTACACCCCAGGAATAATTTTGAGACAGGGACTGCGTCTCTGTGACCGGAACTCCTTGTGTCATTTCATTTACCGACACAATCCGGTCCGGATAGCAGGAAGTTTTTCCGTATTTTATCTGAAGTTTCCGACAGGCAGCCTCTGTCTCCTCCTGGGTTTTAAACTGGAGAATGGTCTCATGATCCATATCATTTCTATACACCATCTCGGCACCGTATGTTTCCGGCACGTCTTCTCTCTCCACAATCAGACGTTTCGTCTGGAATGGTGCAGTAATCTCCATGTTTCCATCTTCATTATTTTCTACTTCAAAAACCTCGTCCTCTTTCGATTCCGAATTCAGATATTGCTCCATAGCAGACAAAGACTGTGTAATTTTCTCCGTTTTTTTCTCACTGATTCCAAACTCCTCTGAAATTTCTTTTGTTATTCCATCTTTTTCCACGGTATTTGAGTCCGGATCCACCACCATCTTCCCAAAATAGTCTTCTTCCCAGGTATCTGCGATCAACCCGGAAATTTCTTTATAAGCGGAAACATTCTTTTCTGCCGGTATATTCTGTGTTGCCTGTACATCAGGAAACACCACCAGACCACATAACACGGTAATGAGAACCATCGCGGTCAATTTTTTATGCATACTTTTCCCTCCCGGCCTTTTCAGGCTTTTCTCACACATTCATTTCTTTAAAAAGTGCATTTACTGCATTCTGGTATTCACACAGATTTTTTGCTTTTTTTATTTTCTTTCCATACTTTTCCTTCCCTGGAAAATAATACATCATATATGACCAGATTTCCTTCATTTTAAAAAGGACATTTTTCTCTCCGGACATAATTTCTTCATATCCCACACAGATTTCTTCAAGGAAATCTTTCCATCTCAATCTGTCGTCATTCTCCCTTCCGGATATGCACTCACAAAGACCCGGATTGGCAATCATTCCTCTTCCAAGCATGACACATCCGATTTCCGGAAATTCTTTTCTAAAATTTTCGATATCCTGTGGAGTAAATAAATCCCCATTATAACAGACCGGATGACGACTTAGGGACACTGCGTTCCGAAATGCCTCCCTGTTTACCGGTTTCCTGTAATAATCATTCCGTACCCTGGCATGGATGATTACCTCAGAAATTGGAAATTCATTATATAACTTTATCAGGTCAACGATTTCCCGGGGATCTTCCATCCCCAGACGTGTCTTCACCGACACTTTCACATGCACAGAAGAAAAGATATCCTCAAAGAATTTTCCCAGTTTTTCCGGTTCTGCGAGAAAACCGCTTCCCTTTCCTTTTGCAACTACCGTGCCGGAAGGACATCCCAGGTTTAAGTTCACTTCTTCGTATCCCTGCTGTTCTAAAAAACCGGCAAGACGGATAAAATCGTCCGCCCGATTTGTTAAAATCTGGGGCACAACCGGTATATCCCGATTGTGCCCCGGAAGAATATCGTTCTTTTCTCTTGTATTCAAATCTTTTTTCGGTTTCGGAGTGAGAAAAGGCGTAAAATATTTATCAATCCCATAAAAGCTGCGATGATGGGCATTCCGGTAGATATAACCGGTAATCCCCTCCATCGGCGCTGCGTAACATCTGATTTTTACCTGTTCTCCCACTACTTAAGCCTCTTTAATACTTCCACCGTATACTCATAGATTCTTTTTGTACTTCCGATGGAAAGGCGCTCTTTTGGTGTATGGATATCATGAATATCCGGTCCGTAGGATACGCAGTCAAGTCCCGGAAGCTTTTCTGAAAAAAGTCCGCATTCCACACCGGCATGAATTACTTCCATGACGGGTTCTTTCTCAAACATCTCACGATATACCTCTCCCATAAGTGTGCGAAGCTCTGAATCTTCCTTATATTCCCATGCCGGATAATCACCCTCCCGGGTTACATGTCCATCCAGACTTTCTGTGAGGCAGACCAGACGCTCAAATAATTCTTCTTTTTCGCTCGCCATACTGCTTCGGACAGATAAACTGATTGTCACTGCACCATCCTCTGTTTTTAAAATTCCTGGATTTAAAGAAGTCTGTACGAGCCCTTTCATATCCGGGCTCATCTTCTGTACGCCAAAAGGCAGACAGCGAAGGGCAGTAATCACTGCATTTCCACACTTCTCTGTCATCGGAAGCCAGCGTTCCGCACAAGCTTCTTCTTCGCCGGAAAGTTCCGTGCTTCCTGTAACACAGATATCAGGATCTGTCTTACGGTATTCCTTCACCAGTATTTCCTGCATTTTTGTAAGGATTTCCTCAAAGACCTCTTCCTCTCCCGGTGCGAGCATTAATACCGCCCTTGCACTCCTCGTAATGGCGTTATCCTTAATCCCCCCATCCACACTGATCAGGGCAAAGTCCGTTTTTTTCTTTAAAGCATATAATACACGCCCAAGTACCACATTGGCATTGGCTCCCTCCTTGATAATCTCCACCCCGGAGTGTCCGCCGGTAACACCACTTACGCTCACGCTGACCGGCTTTCCGCCCCAGCGGCGTCTTGCAGCCGGGAACACACATTTCGCTGTCATTCCTCCTGCACAGCCAATCAGAAATTGTCCCTCAACTTCAGAATCAAGATTTAACATGAGACGTCCTTTTAATGGAGAACAGTCCATAGATACGGCTCCGAGCATTCCGATTTCCTCATCTACCGTAAGTACCACTTCCAACGGCGGATGCACAATACTGTCATCATCAAGAATTGCCAGAGCCATGGCAACGGCAATTCCGTCATCACCGCCCAGCGTTGTTCCTCTGGCATAAATATAATCTCCGTCAATAGCAAGATCCAGACCATCTTTTTCGAAGTCGATGATACATCCCTCTTCTTTTTCGCAGACCATATCCAGATGTCCCTGAATAATGACCGGACGGGATTGTTCATATCCTTCACTGCCTTCTTTAAAGATGATTACATTATTGTCCTCATCCTGGGTTACCGCCAGTCCTCTGTCCCTGGCAAAGGCAACACAATAATCGCTGATTGCTTTCGTATTCCTCGAACCATGTGGAATTTTACAAATCTCTTCAAAATAATAAAAAACCTTCTCCGGCACTAACTTGTCTAAAACGCCCATTTTCTTCCTCCTGTTTGCATTTATAATGTCTGCGGATTTCTCCGTGATTTACACTTTCGAAATCTTGTTAGTATTATATATCACTTTCTAATTTTTCGCAATTTCTTACTGATTTTTTAATTTGTTATTTCTTGTCATTTTGCCAAATAACCGCTATACTGAAAAAACAGATAACAGAAAGGAATCATTATGAAAAATTTATGTCCTAAAACAGAACTTGCTCTCCATCCCATTGCATATATCCGCACAGATTTTCCGGATAAATTTGGCATTCCAAGGCAGAGCGGCCTCGTGGACACTCTGACAGCCCGTCTTGTCTTTGTCCCGGAATGCAGAAAGGAAGATTGTTTCCGCGGAATCACGGAATTTTCCCATCTCTGGCTCCTGTGGGGATTTTCAGAAAATAAGAAGAGGGACTGGACGCCGACCGTACGTCCCCCGCGTCTGGGAGGTAACACAAGAAAGGGGGTTTTTGCAACCCGTTCTCCCTATCGCCCCAATCCAGTCGGTCTTTCCTGTGTCCGTCTTGAGAAGTATATCCCATCTTCTCCGGACGGCCCGGTACTTTTTGTCTCCGGTGCAGATATGATGGACAACACACCGATTTTTGACATCAAACCCTATCTTCCCTTTACCGATTCCCACCCGGAAGCCTGTGGCGGTTTTTCCACGAGAGGTCTATCCCACCGACTGTCTGTCCACATTTCAGAAGACCTTCTACAAAAAATTCCACAGGAAAAAAGACAGCCTCTCACAGACTGTCTTTCCCTTGACCCACGACCTTCCTACCAAAATGACCCGGCACGCATTTACGGTATGGAATTTGCCGGAATGGATATTCACTTTAAAGTAGAGGGGAACAGATTATTTGTGACCGATATCTGCCCTATTTCCCGTTCCTAAATACAATCAGCTTACTGATGACATAATTAAGTACAAGCACAATAAATTGCGCTGCAATTTTTACAACAATACTGTTCAGATGAAGTTTCGTAATAAAAATGAACAATATCAGCTCCTCAATTCCGAGGGTGAGAAGACGTCCTGCCGCAAAATTAAAAGCCTCTTTACAAATTTCTCCTACTCCATGAGTTTTTGAATCGAATACCCATATTTTGTTCGTCACATAGGCAAAAGACACCGCCAGAATCCATGAAATCACATTGGCAATCAATGGATTGATTCCGAGAGCAACATCACAATAGCTATAGGAAACAATACTGATGAGAGTAGTAAGCCCTCCGAAAAATACATAAAGGAGGGCCTCCTTATATTTCTTATAAAAATCTTCAAAAATATTAAATCCCGGCAGTGCCATTATTTTATCAAAAATATCTCGTTTCTCTTCCATTATTATTTTTCTTCTTTCTCCAGAACAATTCCGGTAACTCGTCCGCCCTGATCAAGGGTTACTTTGATATACTCGCCCTGCACATCCGGGTTTTCATATTTCAATGTGTTTTCTCCGTCCTTTTTAAAACCATATTTTTTAAAAGTTCTGCTGCTTGACTTAAATCCAAGTTTATTTGGCAGAATCACTTTATCTTCGGACTCTTTTTTGCTAAAGCTTAGTTTTGTCACACTGCAACTGCTGACTTTCTGGTCCGCATCTCCCAGATTACGGATAATTACTCCCACTTTCACACCGCTTTTATTCGTCAGATAAGCATCTTTTTCCAGTTTCCCACCCGGAACAAGGGTCGCATTTTCCGTACGGAGTGCTTTTAATTTCCATCCCTCTTTGGTAAAATCAGAAAGGCTTCCGAGAAGCTGATATTCTTTTCCGTCAATTTTAATATAAGAAAACAAATCTTCTTCCGTCTCCTGGGCTTCTTTTGCCTCCTGTTTTTCAATCTGTGCTTTTAATTTGCGGTTTTCTTTCTGCAAAGTATTTACTTTCATTCCCAGAACAATTACGACAACAAGAAGTGTCACACAAAGAATGCCCGGCACCCATTTTTTCCAGTCGGCTCCCGACAATTTTTCGTGTTCTGCCGCTTCATGAACCTTTCTTTTGACCGCTGCCACCGCCTTATCAATTTCTGCCTCCGGCACTTCTTTTTCCGGCTCATCGGAATGTTCCAAAACCTCCGTCCCGGATACTTCCCCGGTGAAAGTCTGAGCTTCTTGTTCCTCTTTATCCATAATTTCTTCCGGAACTTTTTCCGTCCCTTCGGTCTCGTTTTCCGCTCCGTCCATTGGAAGATCTTCCTCCTCCGGCAGGGTAATAAGCTCAAGCATTTTCTCCTTGAAAGAATTCTTTTTTCGTTTCCCGTTTTTTCCTGCTTTCTTTCCTGTAGGAAGAAGGCCCTCTTCGTTTTCCGCGCTCCGATATAGAATAGAAACTCCCAGATCCCCCTGCATATATTCTGCCTTGGATCCCTGAAGGGATTGTACAAACTTATCAAGCAGAGCATCTTTTTTCTCTTCCTCCACTTTCGAAAATTCCGAAAGGAAACTTTGAAGCTCCGGAAGAATTTCACCCTTTCCGTAAAGTCCGGTCGTATATTCCATACCACTTGTCAGAAGGGTAAATGCCTGGCAGTCCTCCGGAAGAATCGTCATTTTTACTTCTGCCTTCTGTACCAGATCTTCCGCCTTCGGTACTGTTACAGAAAGTTCAGAGATTCTTTTCGATGTGGAAAAAAGTTTACACTCCTCTGAAAAACTCTGTACTGCCATTCCGTTTCCTATTTTTATATAAATCAACCGATTTCCACATACCGCACAAACCTGAAGAGATGTGGAAAGTTTATCCAGTTCACTTTTTTTCAATTTATGATCTGCAATTATTTTAATGGAAGTTTTCCGGAATGCATCTTCCGCAAGACGAACCATCATCTGCTGATGATATTTTAACAAAAGATCTCCCAGTTTATATTCGTCCTCCTGTGCTTCCCAAAGTTTTTCGAAACAATCCGCAAAATATTCGGCAGAAAACTGTGCCACACTTTCTGCACCCACTCCGGAATAAAGGGCCTCCTCCCCGCCCTCACACAGAGTCATTACTGTTACATCTTCTTTTTGCACCATTGCACAGTGATCCTTAGAATCATTCTCATGAATTTTTCCCCTGATGCACAGCTGCTTCACTTTCCATTCTGTCTGTTGCATTGATTCATTCCCCGCCTTTCTCACTAAAATAGTTCTTCCCTTTTCTTTTATACCGGATCTGTTTCCCGATAGTAAAAGAAAAATAGCAGACTCCCCCCCTTTTTCGGAAAGTCTGCCACGCTCTCTCTATTCTCTTTATGCCTCAAACGGCTTTCCTGTCAGTTTCTCATAGGCCTCTTTATACTTATCTACCGTCTTGTCAATCACATCTTCCGGCAGATCATAATCACTGTCGGGATTTTGTTTTAACCAGTCTCTAACAAACTGTTTGTCATAGGATGGCTGCCCCTTTCCTGCTTCATAGCCTTCTCTTGGCCAGAAACGGGAGCTGTCAGGTGTGAGCATCTCATCCCCGATCACAACCTGTCCATTTTCATCCAGACCAAACTCAAATTTGGTATCTGCAATGATAATTCCTCGTTCCCATGCATAATCTGCACATTTCTTATACAGGGAAATAGTATATTCTTTAAGAATATTTGCATAATAATTTCCCTTACCCGGATACAGGTCCTCGAGAATCTCCACAGTCTTCTCATAGGAGACATTCTCATCATGATCTCCCAAATCTGCCTTCGTAGATGGTGTGTAAATCGGTTCCGGCAGTTTTTCCGATTCCTTTAATCCTTCCGGAAGCTTAATGCCGCAGACTGTTCCGTTCTCCTGATAACTTGCCCAGCCGCTTCCTGTAATATAACCACGGACAATACATTCTACCGGAAACATCTCGAGTTTCTTACACATCATGCTTCTACCGGCAAATTTCTCATTCTGGAAAAATTCCGGCATATCTTTCACATCCACAGAAAGCATATGGTTCGGTACTGTGTTCTTTGTAAAATCGAACCAGAATTTTGACATCTGGGTTAAGATTGCCCCTTTATCAGTCACTTTGTTTTTCAAAATCACATCGAATGCAGAAATTCTGTCTGTAGCTGTGATAATCAGGTTATCCCCTGTATCATATACTTCGCGGACTTTACCTTCTTTGATCGGTTTAAATTCTTTCATCATTTCATCCTCTTTTTCTAAACTTTTTTCCAGTTTGCGTACATTGTACTACATCTTTTTGAGAGATACAATTCTTTTTCTCTCATTTTTCTGTTTCGCATAAGCCGGATAAGCCTTGCATACATCCTGAAGACAGCATTTTTCACAATGAGGTGTGGTTCTGGCCGTGCAAACTTCTCTTCCATGATAAACTAATCGATGACAAAAATCGCCTCCTTCCTCCGGCGGGATAATTTTCCACAAAGCCATTTCCACTTTCTTCGGATTTTTCTCGTTATCCACAAGACCGATCCGATTACAGAGCCGGATACAATGGGTATCCGTCACAATTGCCGGTTTCCCGAAGACATCACCCATGATCAGATTTGCACTTTTTCTTCCCACTCCGGGAAGCTTCAGCAAATCATCAAAATTATCCGGCACTTTAGAATCATATTCATCCCGCAGCATACGCATACATTTACTGATATCTCTTGCCTTACTTTTCCCAAGACCACACGGCCGAACAATTTCTTCAATCTCTTCCGGAGATGCCTGCGCAAGGGCATCCACTCCGGGATATCTGGCAAAAAGATCCTTCACGATAACATTCACTCTCTCATCTGTACATTGTGCCGCCAGCCGCACACTAACCAGCAGTTTCCAGGCCTCATTATAATCCAGCGTGCAATCTGCATCCGGATATTCCTCTTTCAGCCGTTTTATGACGATTGCCGCTCTCTCTTTCTTCCGCATAGCATCCTCCCGTTTTTGTCCTTTTTCAACCGATTATAACTTGAAATTTTTATGATTTCAAGATTTTCAAATAAAACAGTAACAATTATTTTTATTGAGTTTTTTTCAAAAATATGGTATTGTAATAGCAAAATATTTCGCATAAATAAAAACAGAGGCCATGCAGGCCGGAAAGGAGCAATTATGAACCCAAGTGCAATGTTTAAACTTTCTTATGGACTTTTTGTTGTAACAGCAAAAGATGGTGAGAAGGATAATGGATGTATTACCAATACTGCTTCCCAGGTGACAGATTCCCCTCTTAGAATCTCCCTTACCGTTAATAAGGCAAATCTTACCCATGACATGATTCTCAAAACAGGAGAATTCAACGTATCCATTCTTTCCGAGAAGGCTTCCTTTGACACATTCCGTCATTTCGGATTCCAGAGCGGAAGAGACGTGGACAAGTTCGCAGATTATACAGCAGTAACCCGTTCAGCAAACGGTATCTATTATATTACCGAAGGAACCAATGCTTATCTTAGCGCTAAAGTTGTAAAAACCGTCGATCTGGGGACGCACACTATGTTCATCGCTGATATTACGGAGGCAGAAATTCTTGCCGACGAACCTTCTGCAACCTACACTTATTATCAGGCTCACATCAAGCCGGCCCCACAGGCTCCGAAAGATAAGAAGACAACATGGGTATGTAAAATCTGTGGTTATGTTTACGAAGGAGAAGAACTTCCGGCCGACTTCATCTGCCCACTTTGCAAACACGGTGCCATTGATTTTGAAAAAGTAGAAGCATAAAAAAATTTTGTCTGTTACAGGCTCGTTATGTGAAAACAAACTATTCTGTAATGGACACATTTTAGTATAATTTTCACAGTTATAAAATGTCCCCTGCATGGTTTTTTGGCCCAGGCAGGGGACATTTTTTGATGGGAAATTACTCCATTTCCTTTCAAAAACTTCTTATCTTTCCAGAATCTTCATAAATTCTGTACCGGTAATTGTTTCTTTTTCATAGAGGAAGTTCGCAAGTTCATTCAGTTTTTCTTTATTATCATTAAGAATCTGCAGTGCCTTCCTGTGCTGTTCTTTCACTACTTCCACTACTTTATCATCAATCTTTTTCTGCGTTTCCGCCGAGCAGGACAGCGAGCTGTCTCCTCCAAGATATTGATTGTCCACCGTCTCCATGGCAACCATATCAAACTCTTCCGTCATGCCATAGCGGGTGATCATCGCCCGGGCAAGCTTCGTTGCCTGTTCAATATCATTAGATGCCCCGGTGCTTATAGTACCTGTAATAATTTCTTCTGCTGCCCGACCGGCTGTCAGGGTAGCAATCTTATTTAAAATTTCTTCTTTGGTCATCAGATACTTATCCTGCTGCTCCACCTGCATGGTATAACCAAGAGCTCCGGAAGTTCTCGGAATAATCGTAATCTTTTGTACCGGCGCAGAATTGGTCTGTTTTGCAGCCACCAATGCATGACCAATTTCGTGATAAGCCACCGTCATCTTTTCTTTCGGAGAAAGTACGGCATTTTTCTTCTGATAACCGGCAATGACCACTTCCACACTCTCTTCGAGATCCGCCTGCGTCACAATCCGCCGGCCGTTTCTCACCGCATGAAGCGCTCCCTCATTAATAATATTGGCAAGTTCCGCTCCGGAAGCACCGGCCGCCATGCGGGCAATCGCATTCAGATCCACATTATCGGCCAGATTGGTCTTTTTGCTGTGAACCCGCAAAATGGCTTCCCTTCCAATAAGATCCGGCAACTCTACCGGAACTCTCCGGTCAAAACGTCCCGGACGGGTCAGGGCGGGATCTAGAGATTCCGGACGGTTTGTTGCTGCGAGAATAATGACACCATTATTTCCCTCAAATCCATCCATCTCTGTCAAGAGCTGGTTTAATGTCTGCTCTCTCTCATCATTCCCTCCGATTCTACCATCTCTCTTCTTTCCGATGGCATCAATTTCATCGATAAAGACAATACACGGTGCCTTCTCCTTGGCCTGGCGGAAAAGATCTCGCACCTTCGACGCCCCCATACCGACGAACATCTCCACAAATTCCGAACCGGAAATGGAGAAAAACGGTACATTGGCCTCACCGGCAACCGCCTTTGCCAGCATAGTCTTACCGGTACCCGGAGGGCCGACGAGAAGAACACCTTTTGGCATGGAAGCTCCGATTTCAGAATACTTTGAAGGGGTGTGCAGATAATCCACGATCTCCGCCAGATTCTCCTTTGCCTCATCTTCTCCGGCCACATCCGAAAAACGGATTCCCTCTTCCGAAGGCACATACACTTTTGCATTGCTCTTTCCCATTCCAAACATCATATTAGAACCGCCTCCGGACATTTTGTCCATCATCTTTTTCTGGGCAAAATATCCTATGGCTGCAAAGAGCACGATCGGCAGGATCCAGTAGAGTAAAAAGGAAACAAGAGGAGATGTTTCCTTTTCAAAGTCAGAGGTAAATTTCGCGCCGGAACGATACAGACGCTCTGTCAGTCCCCAGTCGTTTTCCATCTTGGATGTCTTATAAAGCGTACCACTGTCATCGGTAAATAAAATCTTATTGTCTTCAATCTCCACTTTATCAATCTTTTTATTAAAAGTCATGCTCATAAACTGATCATAGTTCACTTCTTTGATACTTGCATCCCGAAGAGCCGGCATGACAAGCATGTTAAAGAGCATGAGTGCAAGAAGCACAATAATGTAATAGAACACAAAGGGCTTCTTCGGTGTTTTCACTTCTTTCATGTCTTTTTCACTCCTTTTCCACAATGATTTTACGGCTGAAAATCACTATTCCGGGTTATTGTAATCTTTTCCTCCCTTCATTGTCAACCAAACCATCTTTAATTTTTGTGAAATTACTGTGAAAAGCTTTGTTTTATTTCTCCTGCTTTTTTAGAAATACATAGGTTTCCTCATCAGAATATTCTTCTGAAAAAAGATAACCAAGCTCGGAAAAATTCTTCATTTCTTCCGGATTCTCCAGCTGACTTTCTGCCATAAAGCGAACCATGGCTCCCCTTGCCATTTTGGCATAGGTTCCCTTTTCCTTTATCTTTCCCCCTGAGAGTTCTCCAAAAATACAGGAAATCACCGGAATTTCCTTTGGAACATATTTTCTCACACTTTTGCTGTATTCTTTCGAGGCAAGATCCACCAGAATATGACAGTCCTCAATAACATATCCTGCAATCTGATCCCCCCAGAAATCATAAAGTCTCTCCGGCTCCCCCCTCTCAAATCGCGCCTGCATTTCCAGACGGTAAGGAATCACTCCGTCAAAAGGCCGCAGGGCTCCGTAAAGACCGGACAAGATAAACAGATGAGATTTGAGCCAGGAAAAGGCCTCCTCTTCAAAAACTGCCGGTGCCATATATTTATACTGAATTCCTTCATAAGATAAAATTGCCGGAGATGTATTGGTATCCAGATTACTTTTTTGCAATCGCTCATAGTTTTCTTTTGCCAGCCGGTCACTGCATCCCCAAACCTTTTTCGCCTCTTCAAATGACAGGTTTTTTAATCGGGAAAAAAGCTCCCGGGATTTTTCCTTAAAGTACGGTTCACTCTGCGGCAAAAAAATATCATCCCGCACTATCATTTTCTTCGCCGGTGATATGATGACCTGTAATGTTTTCCTTTTCATAATTCTCCCTTTCTTTCTCCTCTGTATGGGTTATTTTTATTATACCTGGCTCTTATTCTTAAAGTCAAAGTACTATTTATTATTCTTTTTGTAAATTGAACATTTTATTTCTCAATAGTTGACTTGACCGACAAATTAAACTACAATACTTACGGACAGGAAAACGGTGGTTTAACTGCCACAATTTACAGATGGGAGAAAAAATATGAATAATGTAATTGAGATGACACATCCACTGATCAAACACAAGATTTCTCTCTTGAGGGATAAGAATACGGGAACGAACGAATTTCGTAAACTGATTGAGGAAATCGCAATTTTAATGGGTTACGAGGCATTAAGAGACCTGCCTTTGGAAGATGTGGAGATAGAAACGCCAATCGAGAAGTGCAAGACTCCGATGGTTTCCGGTAAAAAACTTGCCATTGTTCCGATTTTAAGAGCAGGCCTTGGTATGGTAAACGGACTTCTGGCACTTGTCCCTTCGGCAAAGGTTGGCCATATTGGTTTATATCGAGACGAAAAAACTCACGAGCCACATGAGTATTACTGTAAACTACCTGATCCGATTGATCAGAGAATGATCGTCGTATTAGACCCGATGCTCGCAACGGGTGGTTCTGCCATTGCCGCCATCGATTTTATCAAACAGCACGGCGGAAAGAATATTAAATTTATGTCCAT
Organism: Eubacterium sp.; assembly: GCA_022776205.1. Classification (GTDB taxonomy): domain Bacteria; phylum Bacillota; class Clostridia; order Lachnospirales; family Lachnospiraceae; genus Anaerobutyricum. The sequence goes on along the minus strand of JALFIK010000034.1, from coordinate 4,413 downwards.
TATCGCCGCACCGGAAGGAATCCGGAAACTTTCGGAGGCTCATCCGGATGTTCAGCTTTACTGCGGTAACATTGACCGCGAACTAAATGAAGATGCCTACATCTGTCCGGGACTTGGTGATGCGGGAGACCGTATTTTCGGAACCAAATAATAATATAAATCTTTACGAAAGAAAAAGCTGGCAGGCATATAACCCGTCAGCTTTTTTCTTTCGATTTATTCCAGTTTGTGTGCCGTATCATAATCCGTCTGGCAGATTACCTCATCTTTCCCATTTGCCGTCCGGTATCGAACACAAATAGATACTTCCTCATTTCTTTCAGAAAAATCCGGTGCCGCACACAAATCAGAAAGGATTAGTTTCCCTTTTACCGCTTCAATCAACTCTTTATCCTCGACAGTGTAAGTATGATTTTCCCCGGTTTCTTCCTCATAATTTGTCACCGAAAGACTGATAATATCAAGATCCTTTACCCCCTCCTTCACCGGGATTTTCCTGTTCATAAGAAAGGAAATTGTTTCGGTAAATGACGGATAAATGTAGTAAAGATCCGGATCCTCATAATTCTCCCCTGAAAAAGCAAGACTTCCGATAGGAATTATCTTCTGTGCATCATAGTAAGATAATCCTGCCAGTTCTTTCAAATAAATTGTCAGGAACTCTTTCTTCTCTTCTTTCGTAAAGTTTAAAATTTCCGATATGATTCCATTGCTCCATTCCAAACTGGTTATCCTGTCCGGATTTACCGTATATAAGGAGTATATATCGTCTTTAAAATCTCTTGTTGCATATAGTTTATTATATAAATTTTTTGCTTTTTGGGATGTGATTCCATAACTGCGCTTTACCTTTTTCCCATTTTTTAATGTATAACTCACATTAAAATATACATCCGCTCCATCTTTCTTATCTTCCTTGACCGATTGTCTTACAAGAGAAAGGGCCAGCGGACGATCCGCTTTCCCGATTCCATTTTGTTTTCCTTCCAAAAATCCACTGTTATATCCACCAATGGGTTCAATGACCATTTTAGAAATCCGGGATGCTTCCGGAATATAGCGATCATACCCAAACAAATCTCCCCAAAAAATCCCCATTGTAAGGAAGGCAATGACAAGTGCTGCACCCAGCTGTTTTTTATGGTATAAAAATGCGTGGACATCAAAGGCGTAGATACTTTCTATCAGACCATGGAATAGCAGACAACCGATCAGAATTCCTGCAGGAACCCAGAAAGTCGCAGAACCTAAAGCAAGCGAGTAAAAGGCATATCCTGTATACAAAGAAGCAGGCACAACGAGCAGGAACCGGATACACCCATTTGCTTTTGGAAAAGCCATGGCTTTTCCCGCTGCCTCCGACGGTCGTTTTTTATATAACGCAAGACAGATTCCAAAAAGCAGCACTATCCAGACCGCCAGAATTACCATGTATTTTACAAACGTTATTCCGCTCTTTCTAAGAGCCAGAAGTCCCGGCCAGACTGGCGAGAGAAATGAAAATATCTTTTCCGTAAAAAAGTTTTCTCCGGCCCATGTGGTAAAAAATATGTCTGCATAACATGGAAAAATACCGTAAAGCACTCCCGGAAAATAGAAAGAAAATACACCATATCCCAAAAGTCCGACAATCGAATTTCCCGTCATGATCATCGCGAGAGCCATGGTAAACCAGGAGGACAAAAACAGAATCAGATTACTGAGCATTTCCTTTAAAACAGCAAAAATTACTTCTCCGGTAAAAAATCCGGTGATTCCTATAATGACACATTCTAACACAGAACAAACGAACATCGGGATCAGAAAAAGAACGAATGCTGTTTTTAACTGCAGTAAAAACATGGTTTCTCTTTTGACTGGCAAAGCTTCATAGAAATCCGCCTTTTTTCTTGTGTGCAAAAAAGAAAACAAACATGCTGCGCTAAGTATGGACAAAATGAGAATTCCGATTGCAGTCGCCACATCCGGTCCCGCCAGCTTCTTCATTTCTTCCAGCATTTTCTCATAACGAAGGGAAGAATCTTTTCCCTGTAATATATTCTGCACTCCGATCACAAATAAAATTAAACGGATCAAAAAGAAAAAGGCTGTAACAAGAGTAAGAGAAAGATACCGTTTTCTATTTTCTTTAAATAAATCAGAATATGAGCGTTTTAACATCATAACCGACTACCTCCGTTTCACTGATAAATATTTCTTCCAGGGATAATGGAAGGCATTCACAAAAGACCGGATTCCACTGTTCAATCCTCTTCATAATTTCTTTTTCCTCACCCCGGACGGTCATCGTGATCAGTTTTCCCCTCCTTTGTAATTGCAAAATCTCCAGATGATCTTTCAACTCTTTTTCCAGCCCGAGGGGAAGAACACACTGAATCTTATGAATATTACTTTTCATCGTCTCCAGATCTTTAGATAAAAGTACGCCGCCTTTATGCAATAGTCCGATGTGATCACAGATATCTTCCAGTTCTCTTAAGTTATGTGATGCAATCACCGGTGTGAAATGTCGCGTTTCCATCTCTTTCACAAAAAGGCTTTTCACTGCCTGACGCATCACAGGATCAAGCCCGTCAAAGGTTTCATCACATAAAAGATACGGAACTTTTGTACAGATTCCCAGTAATATGGACAGCTGCTTTTTCATTCCTTTGGAAAAGGTCTGGATTTGTCTGTCCGTCTCCAGGGAAAATTGCCCCGACAGTTCCAAAAATTCTTCTTCGTCAAAATCAGGATACACAACTTTATAAAAATCTGCCATATCCATCGGTGTGGCATTCGGAAAAAAATACTGATCATCAGAAATATAATAAATCTGTTTCTTTACTTCTGCATCATTCCATATTGCTGCATCATCTACGAGGATTTCTCCCTCATCCGGAAGATACACACCGGCAATCATCCGAAGGAGAGTACTTTTCCCCGCACCATTCGTTCCCACCAGCCCCATCACACTTCCTTCTTCTATGGTGAGATTGATTTTATCCGTCGCTTTGATATGATCAAAAGACTTACTAACATTTTTTATTTCAATCATTCTTTCCCCTCCTTTTCCCTATCACTGACATCATACACCTGCCGTACACAGATAAGCGCCTCTTCCAAAGTAATGCCTTTATTCTTAAGCACGCCTACTTCTTCCCGGAAATTCCTGAGCGTCTTCTCCCGGTTTAACTGTAACAGGTTTTCGTCTTTTTTCACAAAATTTCCGCGTCCTTTTACAGAATAAATATAACCCTCCCGCTCTAGCTCACTGTATGCCCGCTGAATTGTATTCGGATTAATTGACAGCTCCATGGCAAGAGCCCGGACGGAAGGAATCTTCTCATCTGGCTCCAGGACTCCGTTTAATATAAGCGTCTGTATCTTTTCCATAATCTGTTCATAAAGAGGCCTCTTATCATTATAATCAATAAAAATCACAGACATCCTTCCTTTCCATAGTTTTCTTAAATACTAAGTGTATTAATACTATTAGTGCACTTAGTATACAGGTCATCCTCGTTTTTGTCAACTCTATATTTATTAATTGACCTATTTTATATAACAGAAAAGTTTTCAGACTTTCCTATTACATAAAAAGCAGATTTCCACAGCCGCGTCTAACACAGTCTGCAAAAATCTGCTTCTATTACTCTTCTCTTATTAAGCTAAAACTTACTCAATTAAAGATTACGGAATCTGCTCAGGAATTCTTTCGTCTTATCCTTCTTCGGATTAACAAAAATATCCTCACTGCTTCCTTCTTCTTCAATCACACCATCTACCATAAAAATCACATGGCTTGATATATCCCTGGCAAAGGCCATCTCGTGGGTAACAATGATCATGGTCATCCCTTCCTCGGCAAGGGTTGCCATAACATTCAAAACTTCTCCAACCATCTGCGGATCCAGAGCGGAAGTCGGCTCATCGAAAAGAAGGACTTCCGGTTCCATGGCAAGAGCCCTTGCGATGGCAACCCTCTGTTTCTGTCCGCCGGAAAGCTGTCTCGGCTTTGCATTGATAAATGGCTCCATTCCTACTTTCTGTAAGAACTTTATCGCAAGTTCTTTCGCCTCTTCTTTCTTCTTTCCTGCTACTTTCACCGGTCCGACCATACAGTTGTCAAGAACTGTAAGATTGGAAAAGAGATTGAAATTCTGGAATACCATTCCAACCTTTTCCCTGTAGGCACATACATCCAGCTTTGGATCTGTGATATCTTTTCCATGATAAAGAATACTTCCTCCACTCGGTGTTTCGAGCAGATTAATACACCGCAGCATCGTGGATTTTCCGGAACCTGAAGCCCCAATTACTGAAATGACATCTCCCTTTTCCACAGAAAAATCAATATCCTTAAGAACCTCATGGTTTCCAAAGCTTTTTACAAGGTGGGAAACTTCAATTATTTTATTTTCCTTACTCATT
>JALFIK010000213.1 GCA_022776205.1 Eubacterium sp. | reverse complement strand
CCCTCTCGAACCGCTTGTTTCCACCGTTTTCTGAATCTTATATTTGAAATTTGCAAGATGTTCTTCTCCTTCCACGATCTGAAGAACAAACAGCCGATAAATTAATATTCCGAATAATACGATCAAAAACAGGCCGACGATCACAAGACGATTAGACAGTAGTTCCTTTATCTGGCTTCCAATCCTGTCCCTGTCTCTTTTTTCTCTCTTTTTAAACAAAATCCGCACCTCTCTTTTCCTCTTTTTCGAGCCAGTCATTTATCCGCAGAAGAATCTGGTATAAAACAAGAGCAACGGCTACTGTATATACTACTTCCGGTAATATAATACTCTTCATATAATAAAAAAAGTGGAGATGATTATGCAAAAGGCCACAAACCACATACATAATAAACCCGTATGCCAGATCACTGCCCCCGATGATAAGAAGGGGGAAAAGATTATCATTCGAATAATAAATACGATGGTAGAATCCGTCAACAAAACCGATCAGCATATATAAAAAAGCAAATCCTCCTATTGTAGATCCATAGAAAATATCCAGAAGAAGTCCTGCGAAAAAGCCCACCATCATCCCTTCTTTCTGTCCTCGCATGATAGCGACAGATGCCGTCAGAATGATGAGAATATTCGGAACAATTCCTGCAAGTTTTATCAGTTCGAAAACAGATGACTGCAGTAAAAAACAAATGAATACGGATATGGCACTTACAATTACTCGCTTCATAAAAACTCCTTCTTATTTACACAAATGGCGGAAAGAGGAATATCCGTTACAGATATTCTTTTCCGCCTCTTTTTTCTCTTAATCTGCACTTTCGGCATCTTTCGGAACCTGTTTCAAGTCTGTAATCACAAGAACATCTTCAAGATGTTCGAAATCTACGGCCGGAGTAACCCGGGCCGATTTAGTAAGGTTAGAAGAATCAACGGAAATCTCTTCGATGGTTCCGATCCGGATTCCCTCCAGATACTTTGAACTGATATGGGATGTGACGAGTTCGTCCCCGGCTTTAATATCCGCATCTTTACTGATATATGTCACATCAATCGTGCCATCCTTTTCCACAGACTCGCTGTTTCCTTTCGCAACACAGGTGTCCCCCGTTCTTGTTGATTTCGCACTGACACTGCTGTTGTCATCAATGATGGCACGTACTTTTGCATAATTTCTTCCCGTCTCCGTTACAATTCCCACCAGACCATTTCCGGCCAGCACGTTCATATTTACTTTAATTCCGTCTGCGGTGCCCTTATTCAGCACGAATGTGTGATACCAGTTTCCACTTCCCTTACTGATTATCTTTGCACCCACTTTTTTATAGCCGGCATACTGCTGATCCAGTTTAAGCATTTCCCTGAGGCTGTCCAGTTCTTTTTTATCTGAACTTAATTCCTCATTCTCCCGGGTCAGCTGTTCCACTTTTTTGGCAAGCTCTTTATTTTCCTTTTGCAGTTCTTTTCGACTTTTTACAGATCCCATATGGTCATCCACCCAAATGCCAAACGAATTGATTCCATCCTGCATGGGCACAACAAAAGTCCCCGCAATCGCGGAAAAAGGTTTCATCGAATTTTTAAAGACGGTACTGACCGCCAAAAGCAAAATGCAGATTCCCGTCAGCACGATCAGCAGCATCTTAGGAGTAAATTCAAAATTCTGGCGATTCTTCATAGCACCACTCCCTAATTAATGGAAATCAGAATCCTGTAAATTATGAGCCAGTCTCTCGTAATCCGGATTCTCCATGATCATTCCAAGACCTTTCACTACCGTAAGTTCCGGTTCCTCCATCTTCATAATCGTAAGCCCTGTCTCCTGCTGGATCAAAAGATCCAGATTCTTAATATGTGTCGATGCACCGGTCATACAGATTCCATCATGCATAATATCCATGGATAATTCCGGCGGTGTCTTTTCCAGAATAAAGCGAATCGCATCAATAATAGAAGACAGGCACTCGGACATGGCATCAAAAATAAGATGATTCGTAACAGTAACCCGGTTTGGAAGCCCAGTAATCAGGTTTCTTCCCATCACGTCATAAGTGATTTCCTCTTCTTCCTTAATTCCACTGGCAAGCTGCATCTTGAGTCTTTCCGCACTCTTCATACCAATCACCAGATTATGTTTCTTCTTAACTGCCTGCTGAATTGCCTCATCAAATTTCGTTCCGCCAATTTTAAGAAGACGGCTCTGAACAATACCGCCCAAACTGATCAGACTGATTTCTGTTGTATCTGCTCCAATATTCACAATAAGACGTCCCGTGGCATCCATAACATCAAGTCCTGCACCCAGGGCATCTGCAATCGGTTTCTCCACAATACGAATTTTCTTTGTCTTTAAGGAAGAACTTGCAATCAGATCGTAAAATGCACGTTTCTCCACTTCTGTGATATCGGAAGGCACCGCAATATAAAATTCTGCATTACCACCGGCAGAGAGCCCTTCTGAAAATTTTTTCCCATGCATTCCCTTGAAATAAAGCTGGATCATCGTCTGCATCGCTGTAAAATCCGCAATCACTCCGTTTACGATTGGCTGTTTTACTTCGATATTTTTCGGTGCTTTCTCATACATAGAATATGCCTCATCACCAAGGGCCAGTGGTTCTTTCTTCTTTACCATGGCAATCATATTCTTCTGGTGCAGGATTACACCTGCGGCTTTCTGGTATATTTTGATGGAATTCGTTCCCATGTCAATTCCATATATTTTCTCAGACATTGATATGTCTCCTTTCATTCGCATTTATAATTATTAAGTAATAGATCCCGTCCCCACTCACATCATGTCCCGCTCTCTTAGGCTGGTATAACATTGATTTCCGATAATAATGTGGTCTGATAAGGGAATTCCGAGCAATTCCCCCGCTTCCTTTACCTGCCTTGTGAGAACAAGATCCTCCCGGCTTGGCTCCGGACAGCCTGAAGGGTGATTATGAATCAGAATAATGTAAACCGCCTCATATCGAAGCGCTTCCACAAAAATATTCCTTACCGGCACCCATGCACTGTTTGCCGTACCTTTCGAAAGGAAAATCTCCTTCATCAGCCTGTGTCTCCCATCAAGCAATAACAGTTTGACCTTCTCCACAGGAAGATGACGCATCTCTTCCATATAGTATGCAGCAATATACTCCGGTGAACTGAAATCACTCTCCTCTTCCAGAGATGCCTTTGAAAGTCTCTTGGAAAGCTCCATCATACATAAGACCTCGATTGCTTTCACATTCCCGATTCCGGGCACTTTTTTAAGCATCTCAAGATTCCAGTGATATAATCCCGCCAGTCCTCTGTAAACAGGATGTCCATTCAGAAGAGTATAGGCAAGATCCATAACAGAACAGTTCTTTGTCCCACTTCGAAGCAGTACAGCCAGCAGTTCTCCGTCTGTCAGGCTTTCGGCTCCATACTTCAGACATTTTTCATAGGGACGTTCCGTAACCGGACGTTCTTTCATTGTAATCGACTTTCTGTCCATAAACCTCCTTTTTCTCTCCAGACATGGACAATGCCGATTTGAAAAACATTCTACCACAAAAACAAACTTTTGTATATAGCATTCGAAAAAGGGTTTTTTTAACTTTTTATGTCTTTTATTACGATAACTTTAATTTCCCTGTCTCGTAAATTTTCTGCAAGGACATCATAATTCCGTACTTTGCATGTTCCCAGGTTAGCCCACCCTGGAAATATACCGCATATGGCTCCTTCATCGGACCATCCGCACTAAGCTCAATGGAGGAACCGGAAACAAAGGCTCCCGCTGCCATGATCACATCCGAATCATATCCCGGCATTGCCCACGGTTCCGGACGGACAAAACTATCCACCGGTGCTGCGGCCTGGATTCCTTCACAGAATGCAACCATAAGCTCCGGATCATGAAATTCCACTTCCTGAATAATATCATGTCGGCTTTCCTTACTGTCCGGTATCACCTTAAATCCAAGCTTTTCGTAAATATTTGCAGCAAAAATCGCACCCTTTAACGCACTTCTTACCACCGTCGGAGCAAGAAACAGTCCCTGGGTCAGTGTAGAAGTTACTCCAAGGGTCGCCCCAACTTCTTTTCCCAGTCCCGGGGAAGTCAGCCGGTACGCCGCCCTCTCAATACATTCTTTTGTCCCGCACAGATAACCGCCTATTGGGGCAAGGCCACCACCGGGATTTTTTATGAGGGATCCGACGACAAGATCTGCACCTACCTGAGAAGGCTCCTCTAATTCCACAAATTCTCCATAACAATTATCTACCATGCATAAAACATCCGGTCTTCTTTCTTTAATAAAATGAATCAGCTCTCCGATTCGCTTTACTGACAGGGTTGGACGGGATGCATACCCCTTTGAACGCTGAATGGTCACCATTCTTGTTTTTTCATTCAATGCTTTTTCAATTCCGTCCCAGTCAAAGCTTCCATCGGGCAGCAGATCGACCTGCCGATAGGAAATGCCATATTCTTTCAGAGAACCGTTTGATGGGCGGATGCCAATCACTTCCTCAAGAGTATCATA
>JALFIK010000196.1 GCA_022776205.1 Eubacterium sp. | reverse complement strand
GGCTGTGGTACGTGTTGGAGTGGATATCATTCTTGTAGACATTGACGAAAAAAAATGTCTTTTCCAGTAAAAAAGGAAAATTATTTTAAAACATTTACAAAATTTTATTTTCTGATATAATAATCCACAGAATATGGACACGGAAACAGACAGAAACTGGAGGAAAGAATATGAAATGTCCTTTTTGTGGAATGGATAATACCCGGGTAATTGATTCAAGGCCGGCAGATGATAATGCGTCTATTCGTCGTAGGAGATTATGTGATGAATGTGGGAAGAGGTTTACAACTTATGAGCGAGTTGAGATCATGCCCCTTACTGTAATTAAGAAGGACCGGACGAGAGAGCCGTATGATCGGAGCAAGATGATGTCGGGGATATTGCGTGCCTGCCATAAGAGACCTGTTTCGGTTGAAGAGATCGAAAAGATGGTTGATAAAATTGAGAATGAACTCTTTAATCTGGAATATAAAGAAATCGAGAGTAAACAGATTGGGGAAATTGTTATGAAACATCTGAAATCTCTGGAGCAGGTTGCTTACGTTCGTTTTGCATCGGTGTACCGGGAGTTTAAAGATGTGGAAACTTTTATGAACGAATTGAAGAAGATGCTAGATCCAGGGGAGGATAAAGAATAGACTTGGAGAAGCTGTCGCATGGATAACGGAATGTAAATACGTTATCCATGTTTTTTTTGCAATAAAATGCTCTGATTCCTGTAAACGATGGGTAAATAGAACAGTTTGGTTCTTTATGCTCTGAAACCACATCTTTTTTGTATATATTATATAATATATACAAAAAAAGGAAATATAGTTGACTAAAAGCAAAACATATGGTACAAATATGGTAAATAATATAATAATAGTAAAATTCAGGAGGTTCTATTCAAAGTGGTAGCAGAGGTAGCAAGCGGAATGGTACAGGGAGTTCAGGGTGAAATTATAAAAATACAGGCGGATGTCGGGAATGGACTTCCGGTGTTCCATATGATCGGCTCATTATCGAATGAAGTGAAAGAGGCGAGAGAAAGAGTTCGGACAGCTCTGAGGAATATGGGAACTGTTCTTCCGGCGCGAAGAATATCGGTGAATTTTGCACCGGCTGATTTAAGAAAATACGGGACTTTTTTTGATTTGGGTGTGGCAGTTGCACTTTTACTTGCCATGGAGCGCCTGCCGGATGACCGTGTTAAGGAGACGATATTTCTCGGAGAGCTGTCTTTGGATGGAACGCTTTGCCCGATATCCGGAGTGCTTCCGATTATCCTTGAAGGAGAAAAAAAGGGATATCGGAGGTGCATTGTTCCGGTGGAGAACGGAGAGGAAGCTTCCTTTGCAGAAAAAATAGAAGTATATGTTTTTTCATCTCTGGAGGAAGTCTGTGATTACTTAAAATATGGTGAAGAAGGAGAGAGTGGGAAAATAGTAATTTCAGATGAGAAGAGTGAACAGTCGCTGTTGCCGGGCACAGATTTTTCTGAAGTACATGGTCAGCAAATGGCAAAAAGAGCATTGGAGATTGCAGCAGCGGGGTGGCATAATATTTTTCTGGACGGGCCCCCGGGTGTGGGAAAATCTCTTCTTGCTTCCTGTATGCCGGGAATTATGCCGGATATGACGCGTGAGGAAATGATCGAGATTACAATGATTTACAGTGTGAAGGGACTTTTGCACGGCGGATGTTCCCTGATCCGGGAGCGTCCTTTCCGTGCACCTTCCCATCTGGTGACCCCTGCAGGAATGTTTGGCGGAGGAGTCATTCCGAGACCAGGGGAGATTTCCCTGGCCCATCACGGTGTACTTTTTCTTGATGAATTGCCCCAGTATAAAAAGGATTTAATTGAGATGTTTCGTCTGCCTCTGGAAGAACACGCAATTGAACTGGTACGAAAAGATCGAACAGTAGAATTTCCGGCAGATTTTTTGTTAGTAACAGCAGCAAATCCATGTCCATGTGGCTATTATCCGAATTTAAAGAGATGTCATTGCTCGGACAGACAGATAGAAAAATACAGAAATAAAATCAGCGGGCCAATTCTTGACCGAATTGATTTGTTTGTCCGGTGTGATGAAATATCTTACAAAGATTTTTCCAATGCACGGGAAGAAGAGAAATCTGCACTGAAAAAAAGAAGGATTGAGGCTGCCTGGCAGATACAAAAGGAAAGATTTCATGGACAGGATACGGCATTTAACAGTAGAATGTCCAGGATGCAGATTGAAAAATACTGCAGACTGGATGAGGCGGGAGAGAAACTGATGAAGGAGGCATTTGATTTGTTTCGACTGACAGGAAGATCTTATTATAAAGTGCTTAAAGTGGCAAGAACGATTGCAGATCTGGATCATTCGGAACAAATCAGGAGTATTCATTTGGAGGAAGCTCTCCATTTTAGAAACATTGTATTTATTTCACCCTCTTAGAGAAGGAGGAGTATAATGACAGAAAATGATTTTTACTGGTACTGGCTGGCTAATATATCGGGAATCGGAATAAAAACGAGAAAAAAATTATTGGATTATTTGGGGCATCCCAGGGAAATATACAATTGTCCGGAAGAAAAGCTGAAAGAGATATTAACTGAGAAACAATGCCAGAATCTGATTTTGTCGAAGGAACCGGGGCCGGTCAAGGTGTCAGCAGAGAGGCTGAACCGGAAAGGAATTTCTTTTATTCATTATGAATCACCGGAGTATCCCGATCGTCTGCGTAATATTTATGAACCGCCGGTCGTCCTTTATTATATAGGTAAACTACCGGACTATAACAGACCGATTCTGGCTATGGTCGGTGCAAGAAAGGCAACTGTGTATGGAAGAAACATGGCAAAATGTTTTGCAGAAGAGTTATCAAAGTCCGGCATACAAATTGTAAGTGGCCTTGCAAGCGGTGTAGATACAGCGAGCCATATCGGTGCTCTGGATGGAGGGGACTATACACTTGGAATCCTTGGAGGGGGAATCGATACGATTTATCCCAAAGAAAATCATCGTTTATATCAGGAAATTTATTCCAGAGGATGTGTCATGTCAGAATATAATCTGGGAATTCCGAATCATAAGGGTCTGTTTCCTTTAAGAAACCGAATCATCAGTGGGATAGCAGACGGTGTTTTTGTAATTGAGGCGGGAGAAAAGAGCGGTTCACTGATTACAGCGGATCAGGGACTTGAGCAGGGAAAAGAAATTTTTGCCCTTCCCGGCCGGATTACAGATCGGATGAGTGAGGGGTGTAACCGCTTAATCAGTCAGGGAGCCATACTGGTCAGCGAGCCGGCAGATATTCTTGAAGTATTTCATATTTCGCAAGATATGACCATTCAAAGCAAGAAAGATAAAAAAATTATTTTTGAAACAGAAGAAGAGAGGAAAGTGTATATGTTCCTTGATGAAGCAGACCCCGTTTCTTTTGAAAAACTAATGGAATACAGCGGTTTTTCTGTGTCCTTACTACAGCATATTTTGATGAGTCTTGAGTTAAAAAAGTATATCTATCAGACGGAGCAAAATGTCTATTTGAAGAAAGTATGAAGAAAATCTAATATTTCGTGCTTGCGCGGCATAAAAAAATAGTGTATGATTGATAATTGTTTTATAAGAAAAAAATTTATACATTTTTATAAAAAGCAATAATGAAAGTTAGGAGTGTTTTAGACAATGTCAGCAAACCTGGTTATTGTTGAATCGCCGGCGAAGGCTAAGACAATTCAGAAGTTTCTGGGGAAATCATATAAAGTTGTCGCATCAAACGGACATGTAAGAGATTTACCGAAGAGCACGATGGGAATTGATGTTGAGAATGATTATGAACCGAAATATATCACCATTCGAGGAAAGGGAGAAATTCTTGCCCAGTTGCGTAAAGAGGTAAAAAAGGCAGATAAAGTATATCTTGCCACTGACCCGGACCGTGAAGGTGAGGCGATATCATGGCATCTGTATCAGGCATTGAAACTGGAGAATAAGAAATGCAGCCGAATTACGTTTAATGAGATTACAAAAGATGCCGTAAAGAATTCGATTAAGAATTCGAGAGATATTGATATGAATCTGGTAGATGCCCAGCAGGCAAGACGTGTACTGGATCGTATTGTTGGATACAAAATCAGTCCGATTTTATGGTCAAAGATAAAGAGAGGTCTGTCAGCCGGAAGGGTACAGTCAGTTGCATTAAGAATAATCTGTGACAGAGAGAGGGAAATTGATGAATTTATTTCGGAAGAATACTGGAGTTTAAGTGCAGACATTCTCGTTCCTGGCTCCAGGAAAGCACTGGAGGCACATTTTACCGGTGATAAAAATGGAAAGATTGAGATTCGTTCCCAGAAAGAAGCGGAAGACCTGATGGAGAAACTTCAAAATGAAAAATTTGAGGTATTATCCGTGAAAACAGGGGAGAGAAGAAAAAAGCCGCCGCTTCCGTTTACGACAAGTACCTTACAGCAGGAAGCATCAAAAAGACTGAATATGTCTACCCAGAAGACAATGCGTCTTGCCCAGGAGTTGTATGAGGGTGTGGCAATCAAAGGGCGTGGCACGGTAGGTCTGATTACCTATCTGCGAACAGATTCCACCCGAATTTCAGAGCAGGCAGATACAAACTGCAGAAAGTATATCGGGGAGCATTATGGGGAAGAGTTTGTAGGTTCCAAATCTGCAGTTCGTTCGGTAAAAGGTGGTAAGATTCAGGATGCCCACGAGGCAATACGACCGACCGACAGTACACTGTCTCCGGCAGATGTAAAGGATCAGCTGCCCAGAGATTTATTCCGTCTGTATCAGCTCATCTGGACCAGATTCCTTGCCAGCCGTATGTCAGAGGCAGTTTATGAGACGACATCCGCAAAGATTGGAGCGGGGGATTACCGGTTTAATGTTTCCGCAACAAGAGTTAAATTTGACGGATATCTGACAATTTATAACTATGACAATGAAAAATCTACAATGAATGCTGCAATGAGAAAGCTGGAAGCAGGAACGGAAGTCTCCCTGCAGAAGTTTGACCCACAGCAGCATTTTACCCAGCCACCTGCACATTTTACGGAAGCATCTCTCGTAAAAACATTAGAGGAACTGGGCATTGGTCGTCCGAGTACCTATGCCCCAACCATCACAACCCTCCTTTCCAGAAGATATGTTGTGAAGGAAAACAAAAATCTTTATATCACTGAACTTGGAGAGGCAGTGAATGACATGATGGTTGATGCTTTTCCGACTATTGTGGATGTGAATTTTACAGCCAATATGGAATCACTGCTGGATGGTGTAGAAGAAGGGAAAGTGAAATGGAAAACCATTGTAGAGAACTTCTATCCTGACATGATGGATGCCGTTGAAAAAGCGGAGAAGGAACTTTCAGAAGTTAAGATTGCTGATGAAGTAACCGATGAGATTTGCGAGGAATGTGGAAGAAACATGGTGGTGAAATATGGCCCTCATGGAAAGTTCCTGGCTTGTCCGGGATTTCCGGATTGTCGTAATACGAAACCGTATTATGAAAAAATTGGAGTATGTTGTCCGAAGTGTGGAAAGGATCTTGTCCTGAAAAAGACGAAAAAGGGAAGAAAATACTTTGGATGTATTAATAATCCAGAATGTGATTTCATGAGCTGGCAGAAACCATCGTCTATTCGCTGTAAAAAGTGTGGCAGTTACATGGTGGAAAAGGGAAAGAAGCTTGTCTGTGCCGACAAAGAATGTGGTTTTGTCATGGACAGGGAAGAGAAAACTGAAAAAAATAAATCGGTTAACAGAGCAGCTGTTTAGGCTGCTCTGTCTTTTCTTTTTCTTGTTTTCCGGAATAAATTATTTGAATTGTGTAAATTACTAAATTAATTAAAAAAAGTAATAAAAATATGAGATAATACCGTTGTTATCCAAAGGGAGATATGTTAAAATTATTTAAGCTGAAGAATTGTCTGTTAATTTTAACATTTAGATGGAGGTATCTATGAGTGTCCAGTTACTTGATAAAACAAGAAAAATAAATAAGTTGCTCCATAACAATAATTCCCATAAAGTGGTATTTAATGATATTTGTGAAGTTTTAAGTGACATTTTGTTATCAAATGTACTGGTGATTAGTAAAAAAGGTAAAGTACTCGGAATAAAGAACCGTCAGGATATCGAGGTTCTGGATGAGTTGATCAATAATGAAGTGGGAGAATATATTGATCCTTGTCTGAACGAGCGTCTGCTAGGAGTGTTGTCGACAAAAGAAAATGTAAATCTGGAAACACTTGGATTTGAACATATGGAGATTGACCAGTATCAGGCGATTATTATCCCGATCGATATTGCGGGAGAGAGACTTGGCACAGTGTTTATGTATCGGAAAGAAAAACACTACGAGATTGATGATATCATTCTGGTGGAGTACGGGACGACGGTAGTCGGACTGGAAATGATGCGCTCTGTGAATGAGGAAAATGCAGAGGAAAATCGAAAAGTTTCCATTGTAAAATCGGCCATTTCCACCTTGTCATTTTCAGAATTAGAGGCAATTCAGCATATTTTTGATGAACTTGACGGCTCAGAAGGAATTCTTGTGGCAAGTAAAATTGCGGATAGAGTGGGAATTACGCGCTCGGTGATCGTGAATGCCTTGAGAAAATTTGAAAGTGCCGGGGTAATCGAATCCCGTTCCTCCGGTATGAAGGGAACCTATATTAAAGTATTGAATGATGTAGTATTTGATGAATTGAAAAAAATGAAACATTAGAAGTGTTTTTCTGAAAGAATTGGAGAACACACTGGAAGGCACATTCGGAAAGTTCGTAAATACAATGGAGGATAAAGAATGAAAGCGGATAATTACAGAATAACGCAGTATTCGGTAAACAGTATTCTGGGATTTGTGGAGAGTGCACAGATTGCGATTCCGGAAATTCAAAGACCTTTTGTCTGGAAAGGCGAAGAAGTCAGAGCGTTGATTGATTCCCTATATGAGGGATATCCTATTGGATATCTGATCGTTTGGCAGAATTCGAAGGTCAGGGTAAGAGGCTTTGGAAAAGGCGGGACCAAGAAGATTCTGATTGACGGACAGCAGCGTGTGACTGCACTTATGGCAGCTCTTCTCGGAAAAGAGGTTCTTGATGAGCAGTATCAGTCCCACAAAATACAAATCGCTTTTAATCCTCTTGCCCAGGATGGAGAAGAACATTTCGCAGTTTATAGCAGGGAATGCGATACGAATAAAAAATGGATTCCGGATATTTCTGTATTATTCCGCAAAGACTTTTCTTTCCGTCAGTTTGAAAAAGAATATAAAGAAGCAAATGAAGGAGAGGATTTTACCCATCTCGAAGAAAATATAGATACATTAAGGGAGATTACAAAACATCAGGTTGGGGTCATAGAACTTTCTTTCCTTCTTGACATTGATGTTGTGTCCGAAATATTTATACGTATCAATCTTCAAGGCAAACCTTTAAATCAGGAAGATTTTGTGATGTCAAAGATTTCAGTGAATGAACAGTATGAGGGAGATTATATCAGAAACTGTATTGATTATTTCTGCCATTTGTTAAAAGAACCGGGCTTTTTTGATATTCTAACCCGGAATGAAGCCGAATTTTTAAATTCTTCTTATGGACAGGCATTAAGCTGGTGCCGGAATGGCGCAGAGAATCTCTATATTCCATCTTATGCAGATGTTTTAAAAGTT
>JALFIK010000188.1 GCA_022776205.1 Eubacterium sp. | reverse complement strand
GTTCATTAATTCCGTAGCCATCCTCCACTCTGTCCGGAATTTTATAATCCACATCCGCCCCACAACGTTTCAATCCCCTGTATAAAATATAGTTTGAAGAAACTCCGTCCGCATCATAATCCGAGATAATCCGGATTTTTTTCCCTTCCAGAATCTTTTCTTTCAAAATCTCTGCTCCCCGGTCTGCATCCTTTAACAGATGCGGATTCGGCAGATCTGAGAGATTGCCGTAAAGATACTGTCTCATTTCTTCTTCTGCAATCAAATCCCTGTTTCGCATCAGCCTTGCTGTCACCGGGCTTATATGAAATTCCTGTGCAATTTTATTAAAATCTGCTTTCTTTGCAGAGATATACCATTTTTCCATTCCCATCCTCTTTCTCAAAAGCCATCTGACCGGTAACATAGTTTCCTCTCATACAAATTAGAATCCTGCCCGGAAAGTTTTCCTATTAAATAAAAAGCTCCCGGAAGGGAGCTTTTTATTTGTTTATTCTTCTTCCGTGGAATCTGCGAGAGCCGCTTTAATCATAATGGCACACTCTACCCTCTTTCGCTCCATCTCACAGCTTAAATCATAGGAATCATCAATGGTTCCGTGGAAATGATAAGAATTGGCCGGACAGCCTCCACTACAGTAAAATCTGGCAAAGCAGTCCCTGCATTTCTTTTTCGTGTATACATTACAGGTACGAAATTCTTCACAGATATCCGTGCGTTTAATACCGTCAAATACATTGCCCAGTAAGAATTTCTCTTCTCCTACAAACTGATGACAGGGATATAGATCTCCCCAAGGGGTAACTGCCATATATTCCGTTCCGCTTCCACAGCCGGAAAGACGTTTCGCCACACATGGACCGCCACTCAGATCAATCATAAAATGGAAGAAATTAAATCCTCTTCCTTCTTTCTCCCTTTTGACCATCTCTTTAGCAAGCTTATCATACTCTTCAAAAATCTGCGGAAGATCTTTCTCCTGAATCGCATATGGTTCCTCCGGCTGCCCAACAACCGGCTCCATGGAAATCTGCTTAAATCCAAGATCGGCAAGATGGAGAACATCTTTGGAAAAATCAAGATTTCTGTTTGTAAAGGTTCCTCTCACATAATATTTCTGCTGGTTTCTGGATTCTGCAAAACGGATAAATTTTGGCATAATCAGATCATAACTCGGTTTTCCATTGCGGGTCGGACGCATGTAATCATGAACTTCCTTTCGTCCATCCACACTTAAAACCACGTTATCCATCTCTTTATTGGCAAACTCCATCATCTCATCATTAAGGAGAACACCATTTGTCGTAAACGTAAAGCGGAAATGTTTGTCATATTTTTTCTCTAATGTCCGACCATATTCCACCACTTCTTTTACTACATCAAAATTCATCGTCGGCTCACCTCCGAAGAAATCCACCTCAAGGTTATGCCGATTTCCGGAATTTTTTACAAGAAAATCAAGAGAAGCCTTTCCCACTTCTGCACTCATAAGAGCTCGATGCCCTTTGTACTCTCCTTCCTCCGCAAAACAATACCGGCACGCAAGATTACAGTCATGGGCAATGTGGAGGCAAAGTGCCTTTACCACAGTTTTTCTGCTCTTTACTTCCTTAATATAATCTTCATAAATATCTTCTGTAAATAAAAGGCCCTCTTCCTTTAAGGAAGTTACCTCATCGTATGCTTCCACAATCTCTTCTTTTTTATATGGAAGTGCTTCCTCAATCTCCGAAAGTGATTTATCCTCATACAGCGCAATCACGTCATAGGTTACTTCATCAACAACATGAACGGCACCGCTGCACACGTCCATGACAATGTTATATCCATTATTTTTATACTGGTGAATCACAATTACTGTTCCTTTCCGTATTATATTTAGAACAAAGTGTTTTGCAGGCCAAATTCCCGCACCGGCGACATTTTCTTATCGCGCGAGTGTACATCCCCCAGGAGGGTTTTATCATTTTCTGCCGGACAAGAGATAAGGTGAACCGGCAAAAGCCTGTTCACCCCTCTTTTACGTGTATGTCAGGAAGACGTTCCTCCTGCCTTACTTTCTTATTTATTGCTCTCGCAAGTCTGGTTTCCTACTGTACAGGATGTCTTGCAGGCAGACTGGCAGGATGTCTGGCATTCACCGCATCCACCTTTACACATAGTATTACTATATGTCTTGTTTCCGGTCAGTGTCTTAACACGTTTCATGAATAACGCCTCCTCACTTCATAATCTAGTATAAAAGTATCGAAAGATGACACTTTCTGGCTTATTATAACACAAAGGTAATTGTAAGAAAAGGGCTTTTTCGATTCTTTCTCAAAGGCCAAGCATTCCTCCAAGCATTCCTCCGGCAGTGCAGTAAAGAAGCGTCGTCAAAAAAGAGAGCAAATCTCCTCCTGATTTCCCGCCGGCAATTTTATGAATCAGTACAAAAATAAGGCAGTAACAAAAGCCCGTAAGCATCCCCCATAAATACCTTTTTTCCCTGTTTTTCTTTCCGCACAGGTATCCTCCGAAAAGACAGGATAATACACTCATCACAATCAGTCCGATTCCTTCTACGGAAGAAGACAACATTCCTTTCTGCATAACAAAAGCAAATATTGCAAGGAAGAAAAAGGTCAGCAGAACGGAAACTCCCACAGAAATTAAAAGGATCTTTGCTTTTTCCATAAAGTTTTTGAAGAAAACAGCATCCGGTTTCATAGGTTCTCCCGGTTATTTTTTTACATATTATGAAGGGGAAGTTTTTTTTATAACACAAAAAAGAAAAGCACGAAAAGAATCTCTATGGCTCTTCGTGCTTTAAATTTCCTACTCTTCTTCTGTCTTTTTCAGATTTGGTTTGTCAACTGCAGCGATAGCTTCCTTCTGCATCGGAATTCTGCAGTTACGGTTGTTACCAAACTCTACAATTACGGTATCGTCCATAATATCAATGATCACACCGTAAAATCCGCTTGTGGTAAGGACGCTGTCGCCGGCTTTCATTGCCGCATGCATCTCATCGGCTGCCTTCTGCTGTTTCCTCTGCGGACGAATTGTCATAAAATAAATAATCACTCCAAACAGAATGATGTAGGTGATGATCATCATAATTCCTGAACTTCCGCTTGCACTTAATAACATCTTTTTACCTCCATTGTTTTACTAAATCTATTACCGGTATTCATCTTCCGGTGTCAAAAAACCCTCCAGAGTGGCTTTTTTGAACGCTTTATAACGATGTTCTTCAATCGCCTTACGAATTTCCTCCATCAGATGATTGTAGAAATACAGATTATGAAGAACACAAAGACGCATCCCAAGCATCTCCTTTGCCTTCAGCAGATGGCGAATATAAGCCCTGCTGTATGTCCGGCATGCCGGACACTGACACCCTTCTTCAATCGGACGGGCATCCAGTTCAAACTTCTTATTGAAAAGATTAAGCTTACCGTGATGGGTGTAGACATGGCCATGTCGTCCGTTTCGGGAAGGATAAACACAGTCAAAGAAATCGACACCCCGGTCCACTGCCTCAAGAATATTCGCCGGTGTTCCCACCCCCATCAGGTAGGTCGGCTTATCTTCCGGCAAATAAGGAACCACTTCATCAAGAATATGGTACATCTCCTCATGGGACTCACCCACTGCCAGACCACCAATCGCATAACCATCAAGATCAAGCTCCCGGATCACTTTGGCATGCTCAATCCGGATATCCGGCAGAATACCGCCCTGATTAATTCCAAAGAGCATCTGGTGGGGATTCACCGTATCCGGCATACTGTTAAGCTCCTCCATCTTTTTTTTACATCGCACAAGCCATCTTGCGGTCCTCTCCACAGAATTTCTGATATAATCCCGGTCTGCAAGGCTTGGTGGGCACTCGTCAAATGCCATGGCGATGGTGGAGCCCAGATTCGACTGTATCTCCATGCTCTCCTCCGGTCCCATAAAAATATGGTGTCCATCAATATGAGACTGGAAATATACACCTTCTTCTTTAATCTTACGCAATCCTGACAGGGAGAACACCTGAAATCCACCGGAGTCGGTAAGAATCGGCTTATCCCATGCCATAAACTTATGAAGACCGCCAAACTCTTTGATCAGCCTGTCTCCGGTCCGGACATGAAGATGGTAAGTATTGGACAGCTCGATCTGAGTACCGATCTGCCTGAGATCATCGGTACTTACTGCTCCCTTGATGGCCCCGACCGTCCCCACATTCATAAAGACCGGTGTCTGCACCGTTCCGTGAACTGTCTCAAACTCTCCTCTCTTAGCCATACCGTCTTTTGTCAGTAATTTATACATAGTGACTCCTTAACTTTACATATAATCTTGATTGTATCATAATCAGGGTAAATACACAACTATCTGTCATAAAACTTTTTCACGGCGTCAAGACGGCTTCCCATATTCTGAAGTAACAGATCAAGAAGTACAACTGCCGCCATGGACTCGACGACGACAACTGCCCGGGGAACAATAATTGGATCATGTCTGCCGTGGATGGAAATCTCCGTATCTTCTCCCGCTGTAGTCACGGTATGCTGCATCTTTGCAATGGACGGTGTCGGCTTAAATGCAGCACGGAACCGTATTTCCGAGCCATCACTCATTCCACCCAGAATTCCTCCCGCATGATTTGTCTTCTTTCCGATCTTCCCGTTATCATTGTAAAAATTATCATTATTCTCTGAACCGACTGCCTGCGATGCCTGAAAACCATCCCCGATTTCAAATCCCTTTACCGCTCCGATTGATAGAATTGCTTTTCCTAGGCAGGCACTGAGCTTATCAAAAACCGGTTCCCCAATGCCGGCCGGCATCCCGGTAATCACGCACTCGACCAAACCGCCACAGGAATCGAGCTCTTTCATTTTTTCTTCCAGATAATCTGCAGCTTTTGATGCAGCTTCCTTATCCGGCATATACAGGGCATTGCGGTCTCTTTCCTCTCTGGAAAAATAATTCTCGTCGATAGTCACGGGTCCGATCGATCTGGTGTAGGCAAATACCTCAATTCCCATTTCATGAAGTACTCTGGCAGCAATGGCACCGGCAGCAACTCGTGCCGTCGTCTCCCTGCCGGAAGATCTTCCTCCGCCCCGGTAATCCCGGAAACCATATTTGGCATCATAGGTAAAATCTGCATGGCCGGGACGATAAATATCCTTAATTGCCGAATAATCTCTGGAACGCTGATCTTTATTAAAGACCGCCAGGGAAATCGGAGTTCCCGTTGTCTTTCCTTCAAAAATGCCAGATAAGATTTCCACTTTATCCTCTTCATTTCTTTTCGTCGTATATCGTGACTGTCCCGGTTTTCTCCGGTCTAAATATTTCTGAATGTCTTCTTCACAAAGAGCAAGGCCCGCCGGGCAGCCATCAACGACCACACCAACACCCCTTCCATGAGTTTCTCCCCAGGTGGTCATCCGAAATATTTTTCCAAATGTTGAACCTGCCATTACTAATCCTCCTCAAGTAAAAACATTAAAATCGAAAGTAAAGTCATTCCGGCGGTCTCTGTTCTTAAAATCCGGTGTCCAAGGGTAATAATCTGCGCTCCGGCCTCTCTGGCCAGATTCACTTCCTCCTCCGGGAAACCGCCCTCCGGTCCGATAAAAATCCCAAGGCTTTCTTTCCCTTTTACCGATTCTACTATTTTTCTCGCATGAGAAATTCCCCTTGCATCTTCATAGGGAAGTAACAGCATGGAAAGTGTCTGACCATAAGAAACCGCATCCCCATAAGTCATCACCGGCTTTACTTCCGGAATTCTTCCTCTTTTTGACTGTTTTGCCGCACTTTTTGCAATTTCATTCCAACGTGCAGTCTTCTTTGCAGCCTTTCTGGCATCCAGTTTTACCACAGAACGTTTCGTCGCCACCGGCACGATTTCATGAACTCCAAGTTCCACAGCTTTCTGGATGATCCATTCCATCTTGTCCCCTTTTGGCAACCCCTGAAATAACGTAATTTTTACCGGAAGCTCCCCCGATTCTCCATTAATATCCTCAATGGCCACCCGGATACATTCCGGAGAGATTTCCCGAATCGGGCCAACATATTCCCTGCTTTTTTGGGGGCAGCACAGACAAAGTCTCTCCCCCTCTTTCATGCGAAGCACATTTCTGATATGACGAATATCCTCTTCCTTTACAATATGGATTTCTTCTTCTTTGATATTTTCCGGTTCAATGAAAAACTGATACATTATTTTCTCCTGTTTTATCTAATCTTTTCACGAAAGCTCATTATAACACGAAACAGCCTTGTTGGCAAAGATTTGTTTCCCGTCTTTCAAAACTGCCTTTATGTCAAGTTTTTCATCCAGCAGAACAATGTCTGCGATTTTCCCCGGGGTCAGTGAACCCCTCTCTTTGTAAATTCCAAGACACTTCGCCGGATTTTTTGTGGCACAGGCTATGGCAGTTTCAAGGGGAATTTCCATTTCCTTTACCAGAGTCTTCATGCAGTCCATAAGATTCGTAACCGAACCGGCAAGGGTCCCATCTGATACGAGAGTTGCCCGGTTGCCCTTCACCTTCACATCCAGACCTCCAAGGGTGTACTCTCCATCCGGCATACCGGTTGCCCGCATGCTGTCGCTAATCAGAACAATTCTCTCTTTTCCGAGCATCCGAAAAGCCGCACGGACCATGGAGGGATGAAGATGTACCCCGTCACAAATCAATTCCGCCGTAACATGACTACAGTCGCCGACCGCTCCCACCACTCCCGGTGCGCGGTGAGAAAAAGGCGACATTGCATTAAAAAGATGAACAGCATGATCTGCCCCGGTGTCAAAGGCTTCCTTTGCTGTATCATAATCCGCATTGGTATGGGCAAGAGAAATCCGGACTTTTCCTTTCATTTCCCGGATAAACTCCATCGAATCCGGGCTTTCTTCCGGCGCCAGTCCGATAAATTTCACCAGTCCTTCTGAAATCTCCAAAAATCGTTCTGCCAGTGCCACATTACAGGGAAGAATATTTTTCTCGTCCTGGGCCCCCTTTTTCTCCGGGCTGATAAAAGGTCCTTCCATATTAATTCCCACAAGATCTGCCTTTTCTCCCTGATGCGAAGAAGTTTTCGCATATTCCGCCGCGACAGATAATATTTCTTCCAAATCTTTTACAGGCAGTGTCATGGTCGCCGGAGCGATGGCTGTAATCCCCATACTGGCTTCATAGGTGGCAATTTTTTCTATGGCTTTTCTACCTGCGTCACAAAAATCCGCTCCCATACATCCGTGAAAATGAAGATCAATGAGACCCGGGATTGCCATTGCTCCCTTTCCATCGAGTGTTTCTTCCCCGTCTTTTTCGGATAAACTTTCTATTCTGTTTTTATTAAAAATATCTATGATTCGTCCGTCCCTTATCCGGATAGCCCCCGGAACAAAAGTTTCTTTTTCTGTATATACGAGAATATTATTTATTATCATATCTATCTCCCAATTATTTTTTCCCTCCATACGGTAATTCTCTTTCTGTAAAAAATTATATAAATATGGAAAATATTTTTCAAGTAAGAATTGTTGCTTTTTTCAGGAAAAAACATATACTTAAAAACGTAACGCAATGCACCATCGTATATGGAAAGGAAACAGGAAATTATGACAAGAATTTACAAAGCAAAAGATTACCAGGATTTGGGCAGAAAGGCCGCCAATATTATTTCTGCACAAATTATTATGAAACCGGACTGTGTTCTGGGCCTGGCAACCGGCTCTTCTCCTCTTAGCACATACGAGCAGCTTATTAAATGGTATGAAAAAGGAGATCTGGATTTTTCTGAAGTTATCAGCATTAATCTTGATGAATATAAAGGTCTTGCTCCAGATGATCCCAGGAGTTATCGTTATTATATGAATAAACATTTATTCAAGCATGTAAATATTGATATGGAAAAAACCTTCGTCCCGGACGGTCTTGAACCTGACAGTGAAAAAGCCTGTCGTGATTATAATTTCTTAATCCGGTCCTGCGGAGGAATCGATTTGCAACTTCTCGGTCTCGGTCACAACGGACATATTGGTTTTAATGAACCGGGAGAAGCCTTTGAAAAAGAAACGCACTGCGTAAATCTTACGGAAAGCACCATAGAAGCCAACAGGCGTTTTTTTACCTCTTATGATAAGGTTCCAAAGCAGGCATACACCATTGGCATCAAAAATATCATGCAGGCCGAAAAAATTCTCGTTATCGTAAGCGGTGCCGATAAAGCCGGGATTTTAGACAGCGTTCTTCATGGCCCGATTACACCAAAGATTCCTGCTTCAATTTTACAGCTTCACAACGATGTCACTTTCGTTGCCGATGAAGCAGCATTGGGGAACCTATCCTTTTAATCCCGGAAAATGCACAGGGAATACTCTCCGCCCACCCGCGTACACATCCACACGGAGTGTTTTTATTACAAAAAGCGGACATGCTTTCCACATGCCCGCTTTTTCATTTACCCACAGTTTACAGATCATTTCCGTCGAAATAATTAATCTTCATAGCATCCCGCACTTCGTTCAGTGTTTCCTGTGCTTTCTTCCTGGCCACTTTCGTTCCCTCTTTTAAAATATCATATACCTCCGGAATCCGTGTTTCCCACATTTTCCTTCTTTCCCGTATCGGGGCAAATTCTGCTTCAAGTACTTTATTAAGGAATTTCTTAACCTTCACATCCCCGAGACCGCCACGCTGATAGTGGGCTTTGAGCTCATCAAGATTCTGATATTCCGGCAAAAATTCTGCAAAATATTCATCTTTACAAAAAGCATCCAGATAAATAAATACCGGATTACCCTCTACCTTTCCCGGATCCTGAACACGAAGATGATTCGGATCGGTAAACATGGACATTACCTTTTTCTTTACGACTTCCGGTTCGTCGGACAGATAAATACAATTTCCTAAAGACTTACTCATTTTTGCCTTTCCGTCAATACCCGGAAGACGAAGGCAGGCTTTGTTCGAAGGAAGAACAATCTGAGGATCCACAAGGGTCTCTCCGTACACGCTGTTAAACTTATGCACAATCTCTTTACACTGCTCCACCATCGGCATCTGATCTTCCCCCGCCGGAACCGCAGTCGCCTTAAAAGCGGTAATGTCCGCTGCCTGGCTGATCGGGTAACAGAAAAATCCCACAGGAATGCTCGCCTCAAAGTTTCTCTGCTTAATCTCCGATTTCACCGTCGGGTTTCTCTGAAGACGGGAAACCGTGACAAGGTTCATATAATAAAAAGACAGTTCCGTAAGCTCCGGCACCATCGACTGAATGAAAAGCGTTGATTTCTCCGGATCAAGTCCGCACGCCAGATAATCAAGTGCCACCTGGATAATGTTCTGCCTTACCTTCTCCGGGTGCTCCGCATTGTCCGTAAGGGCCTGCGCATCTGCAATCATGATATATATCTCATCATATTCGCCGGAATTCTGCAGTTTTACCCTTTCCGACAAAGATCCTACATAGTGTCCCACATGAAGACGTCCTGTCGGACGGTCTCCGGTTAAAATTACTTTTTTCATTCTGATCTATTACTCCTTACCATTTATTTTCAGATTCTTACCCGAATATTATATAACTCAAGCATGAAAGCGTCAACCGGCTTTCCTGTTTTTCCCCTGTGTGCTATACTTTAAAAAGAAAGGAGTGATTTTATGGACAATATAATCACAGATGCACAAAAAGCTCTTGCCCGGCTTATGGCAGGAAACGAAAAGTACCTTTTCGCAAAAGAAGGGAGCGGAAATATTTCAGAAGAAATCCGTATTACTACCTCGGAAAAAGGCCAACACCCTTACGCGACGATCATTACCTGTTCCGATTCCCGTGTCATTCCGGAAAAAATTTTCATGACCGGTATCGGAGAGATTTTTACAATCCGCGTGGCCGGAAATGTAATCGGACCCTTTGAACTCGGCAGTGTGGAATATGGTGCCGCCCATCTTCACACCCCTCTTATCATGGTACTCGGACACAGCCAGTGTGGCGCTGTCGATGCAGCAATCCATAACGCAGGGCATGACAATATTAAAGGAATCACCGATGAGATTAAGAAAGCAATCGGAAACGAAAAAAACAGCACACTTTGTGAAAAACAAAATGTGCTGCACAGTATTTCAAAAATTAAAGAAAGTACGGTCATCCGGAAAATGATCAGGGAACAAAATCTCGTCATCGCGGGAGCATACTATCATATCCGTTCCGGAAAAGTTGAGCTGCTTTAATAATTTCCGGATTTCGCGATAATACTTACCCAGTCCTTCATATGATTAATTTCGAGAATCTCAAAATGATTGGTAAGCAGCGCAGTCTTAACTGCGTCTTCCATGGTGTTTATAATACCGGAAGTGATAAAAATTCCATCT
>JALFIK010000172.1 GCA_022776205.1 Eubacterium sp. | reverse complement strand
CAATCAAGGGGAAGAAGCTGATTGATGAGGCCGATGTGATTATATATGCCGGATCCCTGGTAAATAAAGAGGTGCTTGCAGGGGCAAAGGAAGATGCGCAGATTTATAATAGTGCAACGATGACCCTGGAAGAAGTGATCGATGTGATGAAAAAGGCGGAAGCGGAAGGTAAGATGACAGCCAGGGTCCATACGGGGGATCCGGCGATTTTCGGGGCACACCGGGAGCAGATGGATGAACTTTCCCGACTGGGCATTGAATATGACGTTATACCGGGTGTCAGTTCTTTCCTGGCGACGGCGGCTGCCCTAAAGAAGGAATATACGCTGCCGGGAGTATCCCAGACAGTAATTCTCACAAGAATGGAAGGGAGAACGCCAATGCCCCCGAAGGAAAAACTCCGGGATCTGGCAAGGCATAATTCCACAATGATCATTTTTTTAAGTGTGGGCATGATGGAGGAACTTACGGAAACGCTCCGGCAGGAATACAGAGAAGATACCCCGGTGGCTGTTGTATATAAAGCTTCCTGGGAAGATCAGAAGATTGTGACAGGAAATCTTATGAATATTGCACAAAAGGTAAAAGAGGCCGGAATTACAAAAACTGCACTCACAGTTGTTGGTGATTTTCTCGGTGATGAATATGAATTATCAAAACTTTATGATAAAACTTTTACCCATGAATTCCGTCAGGCAAAGGAGTAAAAATGGGGATTCAGATTATCAGTATCAGCCATAAAATAGCACCGCTTCCGATTCGGGAAATGTTTGCTTTTACGAAGGAGCAGCAGGAAAGTATGATGAGAGATATGACGGCATATCCGGGGATTTTGGAATGCGTTGTTCTTTCCACCTGCAACCGCACAGAAATGTGTGTGTATGCTGAATCGGAAAAAGAAGGAGAAGTTTTTGGACGCATGGAAGAGGTTCTTTTAAAGGAAGCGGGCGTCAGAGAAGAGGATGATGTGGGAAAATACCTCCTGTTTTATGCGGGACAAAAGGCGGTTCATCATTTGTTCGGGGTGGCGGCAGGCCTGGATTCCATGGTGATTGGAGAGGATCAGATTCTTGGCCAGGTAAAATCGGCCCATAATCAGGCGAGGGAAGCCGGAACAACCGGTGTATATTTAAATACATTGTTTCGGATGGCAGTTACCGGAGCGAAAAAGGTAAAAACAAAGACGGAACTTTCAAAAACTTCTGTTTCTACGGCAACCCTTGCACTTAAAGTTGCGGAAAAGGAACTTGGTACGCTGAAAGGGAAAAAAGTCCTGATCATCGGAGCAAGCGGAAGAATCGGTGGAATTGTCCTTATGAATCTGCAGGCACTTCATCAGGCGGAGATTTTTGTCACAACGAGACGGAATAAGGTGATTAGTACAAAACATGGAAATAACGATTTTTCCATGATAGAATACGAGGAAAGATATGATTATCTTGATGAGATGGATGTGGTGATCAGTGCGACAAAAAGCCCCCATTATACTTTTACTTACAATAATATGAAAAAAAGACTTGTCACACAGAAGCCCCGGGTTTTTGTGGATCTGGCTGTGCCTATGGACATTGAGGGAAAAATAGGAAATCTCCCGGATACTTTTTATTATAATATTGATGACTTTACAAGAATTGCGAAAGAAAATAATCAGAAAAAAATAAAGGAAGCGGAGAACGCATCGGAAATTCTCGGGGAATATGAACTGCAATTTTTGCAGTGGATGGTATTTCAGAAATCATTGCCGGTTATGGCAAGGGTCAGAGAAAATTTTTTGGAAGTGGCAGAAAAAAAAGGCGTGGAAAAAGCCTTTGATCATTTGTTTTACTGGGTCAGGGAGAATAATACACCCCAGGCGCTGGAAAATTTTTTTGAGTGTCTTGATCATTAGGAGGGAAAATGGGAAAATTATACGCAGTCGGGTTCGGACCTGGAGGGTACGAACATATGACGCAGAAAGCAGTTGATGTCATTAAAAATGCAGATGTTATTACGGGATACACTACT
>JALFIK010000154.1 GCA_022776205.1 Eubacterium sp. | reverse complement strand
TGTTTATGATAATCTTTATCTGTATAATCTGCATCTACAAACAGGGAGTACGGCAGAACAGGGCAGTTCCCGTCTTTATCTTTTTTATCTTCCGGAACATATTGACTTTCTTTCATTCGTAGAAAAAATCCATCATCTATTCTATTAATCTCGTCTTCAAATAACTGCTGAAGGAGCAAAAGCCGCTGATTTCTTCTGTCGAGTCTTCGTCTCGAAATTCGATGACTTCTTCTTTCTGTTGCATTTTCCGCATTATTGAAAAGTCTTACTCCCCATAGCGTTTTTCCATGTGCTCTTACTATATTATAATCTTTATCCGTTGCTGCCCAGCCGAGACCATCGTTTTCCAGATTGAGCCCGAGATAATACTCTGTATCCATCTATTTTCCTCTCTTCATAAAATTTCTTCGTAATTTATCTCATAAAAAGTCCGTAAAAGAAGAAAAGTCTGCAAAGCAGACTCTTTTTCTCCACACACTGTGGGCCACATAATGGCGGTTTGAATAAATTTTTATTTGAACTTATGATGTAAAATTTAGTCCGTTACTAAATCTTATACTATAATACTCTGAAAGCAGGGAAAGGTCAATATAAATTACAAAAATGTTGAATATTTTAAAACATATTTTTAATCTTTAAATAATTATATCCACTGTTTTAAATGAAGTTCAATTTCATAAAGAATCCTCTTCCTCCGTTTGGAAAACTCCCTGGTTTCAAAAGAATAGCTGGTATTGTTACAATCCAGATACTGATAACTGAAAAAGCAGACTCCCTGCACTTCCGTCTTTTTTTTAATGTACTGTAATTGTTTTTTTATCAGAGTGGCTGTCTGTAATTCATTAATATCCGACTGTCCCGGCTCGGAATTTCCCATTCGGTACAGCTGTAATCCGATATACAGTTTCACAGGAGAATTCTTCATCAATTTAACCCACTCATCCACTACCTGGTCAAAGGGAGCCATGTCATTTGTAAATCCCCAGTAAATCTGAGGCATGAGATAATCAACATATCCTTCCTTCCCTACCCAGGTATCAATATCCGTATAGTATTCAAAGTCGCTCCTTAGGTTATTAAGATTACCTGCAGGGCTGATTCCAAAAGTCACATTGGATTTTCTTTCTTTGATGGCACCATAAATCGCTGCAACAAGTCTGTTAACATTTTCCCGCCTCCACTCTGCAAGAGAAATTCCTTTTTTTATTTTTCCTTTTCTTTTGTCCCGATAATAATCCAGTGCATCAAAACTATTCTTCACATTATCCTCTGTAAACTGAGGATAAAAATAGTCATCTGCATGAATTCCGTCCACATCATAATTTTCGACGATTTCACAGACTCCTTTTACGATATAATCCCGCACAGTCTTTGATGATGGATTAAAATATAAGCCTCCGTCATAGGAAAGCACGTTTCTTTTTGTCGCTTTATCATTCATCCATTTTTCCGCCGGATTGTCCTTCGATAATTTTTTCCTGTCTGTTCCGGAAGAAACTCTGTAAGGATTGATCCATGCTTCAATGCGCATTCCGTTTTTATGTGCAATTTCTGTCATAATCTTTAGAGGATCATAACCCGGATTTTTCCCCTGCGTACCGGATATACAGGCAGCCCACGGAAAATACTTCGAAGGGTAAAGAGCATCTCCAAAAGGACGGACATGGACAATAATTGTATTAAACCCTTCCTCCTTGGCATGTTCTGTAACATGCTGAAAAAATTTACGGAATTCTTTTTCCGTATTATTTTTTGAAGATTTTAAGTATGCACCAAATTCCAGATAACTGAGCCAGACTGCTTTATAATGATTCGGAGTTGTATTTGTGCCTTTTCTCTTATTCATTTTATCCGCTTTATTAAACGGTTTTATCATCCATTGTACAAATTCTGAAAAGCTTTGTCCGCTGATCTTATTATCAAGACATGCATAAGAAAACATAATTAAAATCGTAAGTACCAGAATAATCAAGATATTTTGTATCAATTTTTTCATGATTCCTCCTGCACTATAAACAGTTTAACTGTTGTTATTATAACATAACCGGGAATTGTCTGTCCATTTATTTCATTTTATGAGTTGAATGAGAAAAACATTCATGTTATCATTTTATCTGAATTAATGTAAACGCAGAAAGGGGATAATACTTTGCAGGATTTAAGCTATAATGATCAGATTAACAGAAAAAACGAAATGCGTCTCCGGCAATTATGTAATGATCTTCCTGATTTTTGCAGAGAATTTTTTCGTGGGATTGAGCCGACAACTTCATCCCGTACCAGAATTGCATATGGTTATGATTTAAAAATTTTCTTTCATTTTCTGGAAGAAAATTATCCGGACCTCGAAGATGGCCCAATCAGACAGTGGCCGGTCACTGTTCTTGATAAAATTACACTTACACAACTGGAAGAATACTTAGATTATCTGAAGCTTTATGAAGACAAAGATAACAAAATTCACACAAATGATGAAAAAGGTAGAATGCGAAAAATAGCAAGCATCCGATCTTTTTATAAATTTTTTTATCGAAAGCAAAAAATAAAAAATAATACGGCAA
Source organism: Eubacterium sp. (assembly GCA_022776205.1). Lineage (GTDB taxonomy): Bacteria > Bacillota > Clostridia > Lachnospirales > Lachnospiraceae > Anaerobutyricum. Next base: position 10,997 of record JALFIK010000154.1, on the reverse strand, counting down.
GCTTGCTAGATATGCCTAAAAATCATGAGCAGGTTATCGTCCGGCTCGAAGTTGACGAGATTGCTAAACTTCTAGACTCGGTAGAAGAAGGAGACACATTGACAAAATCACAGAAAAAATACCATAAAAAAACAAAAATCAGGGATCTGGCCATCCTCACCCTGCTTCTTGGAACAGGCATCCGTGTCTCGGAATGTGTTGGACTTGATATTACTGACCTGGATTTTGAAACAAACGGGATGAAAATCCATAGAAAAGGCGGAACTGAGGTAATCCTCTATTTCGGAGAAGAAGTTAGAGAAACACTTCTTGACTACCTGGAGGAACGGCGCCAGATTATTGCAAAAGAAGGTTCCGAAGATGCTCTCTTTCTCTCCATGCAAAAAAGACGGATCAGTGTTAGAGCCGTTGAAAATCTTGTAAAAAAATATTGTGCACCTGTTACCCCATTAAAAACGATCACACCGCATAAACTGCGCAGCACATACGGAACGCAGCTCTATCAGGAAACAGGGGACATCTACCTTGTTGCGGATGTTCTGGGTCATAAAGATGTCAATACAACAAGGAAACACTACGCAGCAATCGAAGACCAGCGTCGAAGAATGGCTGCAGGAAAAGTAAGGCTTCGAGAAAAACCGGACAACTCTGAAAAGTGAGAATAAATGAAATGATTTATTATTATAAACAGCCTGCTTTTATATATTTAAAAGCAGGCTGTTTATAATATCGGTTAATACAATACATAATTTTCGAAAAAAACAACGAATACGAAGAATGGGATTCATCGATATTCATAATACGGAACGACGAGATAACATCCTGAAGTAATCTTATCGGATGTAAGGTTGTTACATGTCTTAATTTCATGAATATATTCATAAATATCAGAAAATCCCGGATTCATATTTTCTTTTGCGATAGACCAGAGGCTGTCCCCGGACTGAATCTCCACTTCCCTGTACTGAATTTCTGACAGATTCTCATCTGCATTAACAACGGTTCGGGAAGTATGCAGTACAAGGAAAAATATCATACATAAAACAATAAAAATCCCTCCCGCCGCAAGCATCAGTTTCTCCGGTGAAAAATCCTTTTTTCCGTTCCTCACGTTGTATTGACTTTCACTCATTTTTCTGTTACTTCTACAATCTTTCATTGAAATACCCTCCCGTAAAAATCAAATCAATACATATGTTTCGAACATACATTCCGTACATTTGTTTGTATTATATCGAACATTCATTCGGCTGTCAAGGGTTATAATGAGAAAATCGAAAATATTTTCGAAAACACTTGTTTTCTTTTTTGACACGTGTTAAAATATGTTAAAATATATGTGTAAAAGGAGAGGCAGTAATGAGTTACGGGAAAATCAGTGCAAAGCAGCAGGAAATCCTTGAATATATTAAACAGTGTATCCTGAATGATGGATATCCCCCTGCAGTTCGGGAGATTTGTGAGGCAGTTCATCTGAAGTCAACTTCTTCCGTTCACTCCCACCTTGAGACTCTGGAAAAGAATGGTTATATCCGCCGTGACCCGTCCAAACCAAGAGCGATTGAGATTATTGACGATAATTTTAATCTGACACGAAGAGAACTGGTTAATGTACCGATTGTCGGAACAGTCACCGCAGGGGAACCAATCCTTGCCATTGAGAATATTCAGGGATATTTCCCGATTACTCCGGAATTTCTGCATAACCGACAGACATTTATGTTAAAAGTCAAAGGAGAAAGTATGATCAATGCAGGAATCCTGGACGGTGATTTTATTCTCGTGGAAGAAAGTCCTACGGCAAGTGATGGAGATATTATTGTCGCCCTTCTTGATGATTCTGTTACGGTTAAGAGATTTTTTAAAGAGAAAGACCAGATTCGGCTCCAGCCGGAAAATGATACAATGGACCCAATTATTGTTCCAAAATCTGCCCCGTTTTCTGTAGTTGGAAAGGTAATCGGACTTTATCGCTGTTTCAAATAAAAAAATCCCGTCTTACTGGTGTTTGTCCAATAAGACGGGATTTTTGTTTATCAGAAAATGTTCTTTCGTTTGTCTGTTTTTACATCAGATCTTCTTTTGTAACTTGTTTTCCGTCTCTCCAGATTCTTTCGAGATCATAGAAAGCACGGTCTTCTTTACTGAATATGTGAACTATGACATCCTTGTAATCAAGAAGAATCCAGTTTGCGCTTTGATAACCTTCAATCTGCTTCGGCTCATATCCGGCTTTTCCCAGAAATTCTTCTGCATTATCTGCCATCGCCTGTACCTGATTACGGTTATTTCCATCAGCAATGATGAAATAATCAGCGAGAACTGACACACCGCTGATATCGATAATTGTAATATCATCTGCTTTTTTATCTTCCAGGGCTTCCACTGCAAGAAGCGCCATTTTTTTTGATTCGTCCATCATTTTCTCCCTTTATAATATTCAAATGTTTTCTGCGTCATCGGGTCTGTCACACTTTTCTTTCCGGCTAGATAATCGATGGTATCTTCTAAAATCCGAAGAAGACATGCATCGAGATCTTTAAAGGCCATCGGCCTTACAATCGGAAGGTCTTCTGCCTGATTACGGTTTGGTTCAATATAATCCGCGATAAAAATTATTTTTTCCATCACCGACATAGAAGGACATCCCGTCGTGTGCCATGTAATTGCCGAAAGAATTTCCGGGTCTGTCACACCATAAATCTCATTGGCAAAACAGGCTCCCAATTTTGCATGGAGAAGTTCGGGATTTTTTCTTTCATAATCAGAGATTGGTATGCCATAATTTTCACAGGCCGATACTTTATCCTTCGCAGAAAGATATTTCGCACAATCATGCAATAATCCTGCCAGCCTTGCCTTTTCCATATCAGCACCGTATCTTAATGCAAGACATGCTGCAGTATATTCAACACCAAGTGTATGCTCGTATCGTTTTGGAGAAAGTTTTCTCTTTAAATCTTCTTTTATCTCCTTTATCGACATCATACTCTTATGCTCCTCTCTTCTTTTTCCTCTTCTGTATCGTCCGTACAATAAAGATTATGGGCTTTGATATATTGTTCCACATTTGCAGGAAGGAGGTAACGAATACTCTCTCCCTCCTCCACCCTTCTTCGAATATCATTCGAGGAAATTTCGAGGACTGGGGAATTTAAGCGGAAAATAGTGGCCTCATATTTATTCTCAATATATTCAATCTGGCTATTTAAAGAACTTCCCGTTCCCGCACGTCCCGCTACGACAATGGTAGCCATCCGGAGAATTTCTTCCGGTTGTTTCCATGATTCTATATGATACAGAGAATCCGCTCCCATAATAAAATAATAGGAACAATTCGGGTGATTCCTCGTAAGATGAGAAAGAGTTTCCACTGTATAAGTTGCCCCCTCCCGGTCAAGTTCCTCTGTGGAAAGATGGAAATGAGGATTATCCTCGATTGCAAGTTCCACCATACGGACACGGTCTTCTTCCGTCACAGAATTGGATATTTTCTTGTAATAAGGATTTTTCGTCGGCATGATAAGAATCTCATCCAACTGAAACTGATGAAATGCAGTTTCTGCCAGCAAGAGATGACCAAAATGGATGGGATTAAAGGTGCCGCCCATAATTCCAATTTTTTTATGCTCAGTCATTTTTTATCCCGTATGATCTCTATGGCAATTCAATTTTACTATTTTCTCTTGCCTGTTTAAATAATACAATTTTCTTTCCAATCACCTGAACAACTTCCGAACGAGTTCTCTGTGCAAGTACATTTGCAATTTCTTTCGGATCGTCAAAACAGTTTTTCAGGATCGATATTTTTACCAGTTCTCTTTTATCAATTGCCTCCCTGACACTTTCCACCACTTCTGGAGTAAGAGAGGATTTTCCAATCTGTACAACCGGATCTATGGTCATGGCAAGACCTTTTAAATAAGCTCTTTGTTTGCTTGTCATTGTACTCTCCTTCTTATTTATAATAATCAAATGAAAGATTATATAATTTTACGGTATCGCCTTCTTCAATTCCAAGTTCTTCCAGGCGTTTTAATACTCCATTCTCTTTCATAAATCTCTGGAAAAATTCGAAACCTTTTTCCGATTCCAGATTAGTGTAACCCAGCATACGCTCAACCTTAGGCCCCTCTACGGAATATACTCCCGGCTCTTCCATTTTAACAACGATGGATTCTTCTTCCTCTTCCTGGGCAAAATCGAGGAAAAATTCCTGTTCAAATTCAACCGGTTCATCAGGGAGCTCTTTTAAAAGGCCGTTGACATACCAGAGAAGTTCATTCACACCCTCTCCACTCACCGCAGAGATTGGAAAAATCTTAATTCCCTGTTCCCCGAATTCCTCCTGCAGCAGAGAAATGATGACTTCCCTGTCCTCTTCGGGCACGGCATCCATTTTGTTCGCGGCAATAACCTGGGGCCGATTTGCAAGATCCGGGTTATAAGCAGCAAGTTCCTTATTGATTGCTTTAATATCTTCAATTGGATCCCTGCCCTCTACGGAAGCGGCATCCACCAGATGAATCATCACTTTCGTCCGTTCAATATGACGAAGGAATTCATATCCCAGGCCCACACCTTCCGATGCACCCTCAATAATTCCCGGGATATCTGCAATTATAAATCCATTTCCGTCATCTAAATCGACAACACCCAGATTCGGATTCAACGTAGTAAAATGATAATTTGCAATTTTAGGCTTTGCATTGGTTACTCTCGAGAGTAATGTCGATTTTCCCACATTCGGGAATCCGATCAGACCTACGTCTGCAATCACCTTTAATTCAAGATCAACCCAGAGTTCTTTTGCCTTCTGTCCGGGCTGAGCGTATTTAGGAGCCTGCATGGTGGCAGTAGCATAATGCTGATTTCCCTTTCCGCCACGGCCTCCCTTTAACAAAACGACAGGTTCTGTCCGGTTAGCCATATCAAGAATAACCTTTCCGGTTTCCGCGTCTTTTACAACCGTTCCGGCAGGAACTTTTAATATCATATCCTCACCACTTGCACCAGTACACCGTCTCTTGGAACCTTCTTTTCCGTCTCCCGCACAATATTTTCTTTTATGACGATAATCTACAAGGGTATTCAGTCCCGGATCCACAACAAAAATCAGGTCTCCCCCTTTTCCTCCGTCCCCGCCGTCCGGGCCACCGTCCGGTACATAAAGTTCTCTTCGGAAACTGACATGACCATCGCCACCCTTTCCGGAACGAATAAAGATGCGTGCACGATCTGCAAACATCACACATCCACATCCTTTCTTTTTCAATACTATTCTATATAGAAGAAAAGCGGCTTCAAATCGAAACGCTTTGAAGCCGCTGGATAAACAAGATATCACTATGCCACTGGATGTACAGAGCACTGTTTTTTATCTCTGCCCTTTCTTTCGAAACGCACTACACCATCTACTAATGCAAATAATGTATCATCTCCGCCGCGTCCCACATTAACGCCCGGATGAATCTTTGTACCACGCTGTCTGTAAAGAATGTTCCCAGCTTTTACAAATTGTCCGTCTGCTTTTTTCGCACCAAGTCTCTTAGACTCAGAATCACGTCCGTTCTTTGTAGAACCAACACCTTTCTTGTGTGCGAAGAACTGAAGGTTCATTTTCATCATAGTCGTTACACCTCCCTTGTTATAACTTTTAACCAGAGATCATACTCTTCTTCAATGGAACGAATCCCGAGAACATAAGAATTCATTAATAATAATGCTTTCTCACTCAGAGGATTCTTAAAGGTCACCTGAATTAAACCAAGTGCATCCTGCTGTGTCACTTCAAACACATCATCGGTAAACGCTTCCAGACTGTTCACCAGATTGATGGTCAGAACAGAAACAGAGCAACATACAAGATCGGCTCCCTCTTCCACACTATCAGCATGACCTATCACCTGAAAGCCCTTAAATTGTCCTTCCGGCTTTTTGTAGATAGTAATCTTTACCATATCTCTACCAGTCTTCGTCTAACAAACTGTCTCGTCTGTCTCTACTTACCTAACCCTGAATTAAGCGTTAATCTTTTCAATCTTAACTTTAGTATAAGGCTGTCTGTGACCCTGTTTCTTGTGGTAACCTGTTTTTCTCTTGTATTTGTAAACGATAACTTTCTTTGCCTTACCGTCTTCAATTACAGAAGCCTCAACAGTAGCACCTTCTACGACAGGATTCCCTACTTTGGTCTCTTCTCCGCCTACAACTAAAACCTGGTCAAATGTATAAGTAGATCCAGCTTCCACACCAAGTTTCTCAACTCTGATTACGTCGCCTTCGCTTACTTTATACTGTTTACCACCTGTTGCAATAATAGCGTACATATGGCACCTCCTAATAATTACTCGCCAGTTTTGGTGTTTTATAAAAAACTTAAACCGAACTGTGCGGCATACAGGTTAAATAATATCATAGTCAATTATGCTTGTCAATCTTTTTTTCTATAAGAACATTTTTTATTCATACAGTTTTTACAGGACTGCAACAAACATTTTTTTTGGTTTGACGGGTCAGAACCCAGACAGAATATCATGGATTTTTCCGGCACAAGCATGCCACCCTTTGTAATCCCCACCGGAATATCTGTCTGTCTTTTTATTATCTGCAAAAAATTTTCCTGTAATTCAATTGGTATCCCTTTTTCTCCTGGAAAATACCGCGATGTCAGATACGATTGATTTTTCTCTTCTGTCCTGCTGATTTTTTCGCAAAGCATCTCGCCGGTGCGAAAGATAAGCCATGTTCCAATTTCCTGAAGCAGATACGCATCCAGATACTCCCCCTGCTCTGTCATCTCTTCAATCATTCTGACAAAAGATTGTGAGGAATAAATCAGACAAAGAATCTGTTTTTTACATTCGTCCACTTCCCGAATTCCAGTTATAAAATCTTTCTCCCCCTCCACCCGGACAGAACGGATCTCCATAGCTTTTTCAACAAGAGAAAAAAGGAAAGGAATCCGTTTTTTTATCCGATTATTTTGTTCCCCTTCTTTCTCAATTTTCAAAAATGAAAAGAGATTTTCGCCATCATAAGGACATTTTATTTTTAAGATATCAACCATATTACCCCTGCCTGTTTTTTGTCCGACACAATCTGATCTGCTCATATAACGGTCGTCTTACTTTATTTCTTGTCATCTCCACAAGGTTCAACGCAGTCATGTCTATCACTGTGCAACGAATGCGGTCTTTCCGGCATTCCTGATCCAGCCGGGACATAAGTTTTTTTTGAAGATTTTCTTCTTTCATATTAATAAAATCAATGAGAATAATTCCGGAAAGATTCCGAAGACGAATCTGTCTGGCAATTTCCTCCGCCGCCTCGCAGTTAATCTGATAAAACAGATTTTCCGACTGTTTTTTCTTCTTAATGACACTTCCTGTATTGACATCGATTACTGTCATAGCTTCTGTATGCTCGATCACAAGACTTCCCCCTGATTTAAGCCAGACAGTTTTTTCATAAGCCTGCTCATAAAAATGGGCAAACCGATACAGATGAAACAGGGAATAGTCATCCTGGTATAATCTCATCGCACATCCTTCATCCCCGTTATTATAATCGCTTATATACTCTTTCACACGCTCATATATTACTTCCTGATCTGTAATGATTTCGGAAAGTTCCCCGGAAGGTAATTCTTTGATCAGGGAGATATAATGCGGGGACTCTTTATACAACAATGTCTTTCCGGGGGAAATTGCAGCTTTCTTCATAAGTTTTTCATAACGTTTTCTCAGATGCTCCAGTTCGTTTGTGAGACATTCCTCCGAAACCTCTTTTGCATTTGTTCTTACCACGATTCCGTAATCAGCCGTCTTATACGGCTTTGCAATATTAAGCAAACGATTTCTTTCCGTTTCTTCTTTGATTTTTTTTGAAATACCCGACCGTTTGTCTGTCAGGGTAAATACAAAATATTTTCCGTTAAGGCTTACGTTTCCATCTGCAACAGGAAGTTTTTTCTTTACCGCATCCTTTGTGATTTGAACAAGAAGAAGATCACCTCCGCAAATTTTGTCTTTCGGACCGGGAGATAATTTTATCGGACATATTTTTTTAAAGGGAAGGTAACATTCTTCTCCCTTTCCGATTTCCAGAAAGGCTCCTCCAATTCCTTCCGCAATTCTTTCAACTCTTGCTACATAAATATTTCCAACAATACTTTCCTGCTCCTCCGGTTCACAATACAATTCACAGGGGATTCCATTGTTAAAATACCCGTAACAGATGATACCGTCTTTTTTTGTAATCACGTAATTATTTTTTTTATCCATTGGTAAAACCCCATTTATGAGAATACACACAAAGGCCGGTGTATCACACCGACCCGACTACTGCTGCATCATTTAATTAATAGTATACTTTGATTTTCTTATATTTTACACCATGAGATGTGGCTTTTTTATGACTGGCATAATATACATCAATTCTTTTACCCTTGATGGCTCCGCCTGTATCTTCGGCAACATACATTTTATTATCCATCTGTACTTTACTTCCGAGGCGGATGAGTCGTTTATCAACGGCAATCGTACGCTTTGCCCTTGGCTTTGTCCCAATAGCTGTCGCACAACCGGCCCATTTCCCGGCACATTTTCGGCAGTTACAATAACCGGTCGTACGAACCCGCATGGTAATATAGTTTTTTACAGTAATGACTGCCTGAGCCATTACATCTGTGCCGGCAAGTCTCGCAGTAATCACTGCCTGTCCCTTATACTTTGCTTTTACCTTACCGGATTTCGTTACCGTCGCAACTTTTTTATTTCCGGATGTCCAGATAATCTTTTCAGCATCACAATTTTCAACTGTCGCTTTTAATTTTACAGTTTTCCCCTTTTCAAGGGAAACTGCGTTTTTATTTAATGTAATAGTGGCACAGGGCTGGGGATCCAGATCCGTCTGTGCATAATTTTCCATAACCTCTGCATTTACTTTTTGTGGGAAAAAGCAGATGAAACTTAACAGGATTACGAGAAACAGCATGATGTTATTCCGTCTACATTTCATAATTGAACCTCCTGAAATCTCCATTGTAGCTTTCTAAATGTTACAATTTTGTATCTGTTTTTTCGTTTACGAGTTTTATCATAACATAATTGTTGCTATTTGTTAACCCCTATTTAACATTTTTGTAACAATTGATGATTTTTCGTTTTAATTACAGGTAGTTATGTATGGAAAATGCTTTTATTTTTATGAAAATATGATATAGTAAGGAAGAAAATTTTGAATAAATAAACGAGGAGAATAGCATGCCAGTTTTTGATTTTACAAATATGCCAAAAAAACAGGAAGAAAACCGCTGTACTTATGAAATTGTATATTCCGGCGAAGATCATGCCACACCAGAAAAACCAATCCTTATCCTGGATCATCAGCTCCGCCGCTGGAAACATCATTCTTGTGGGATTTTTACAAATCCAAATAAACAGACAACCTTTGAATTTGAAGAGGAAGACGGAACATTAAGTGCAGATATCTTACAGATTGATGCCCGATTTGTAAGCCTCATTAAATGGCTCGGAGAACACCATATTCATGTTCGTCTTTCCGGAACCCATACCGATAAAGGATATGCTGTATATAAAATCTGCGAAATTGCCTTTGGTGGCCGAACAAAACTTTCTGCGGAAGACGGTTTTTTACAGTTTATGATTGAACGGCTTTTTGCCAGTGATGCCCCGTCAGAAGAAACGGGCAATGAGGAGGAATCGGAAGCCGGAGATGAAATGAAGCTTACAAGTCTTCAGAGTATCACCGATTTTATGACATGTGCGGGAAGAACGCTTCCTGATAACATTCGCCTGTGGGCAAGAAGGAATCTTGCCGTTGCCCGCTCCAGGGAAGTTTCCCCGGAAGAACGCCGACATGCCCAGCGCGCCCTTTCCATTATGATGAATATCCAGTGGAAAAGTAATTATTTTGAATCCATCGATCCGGAAGAAGCCCGTCGGATTCTCGATGAAGAACTCTATGGAATGGAACGGGTAAAACAGAGAATCATTGAGACAATCATCCAGATCAATCGTACACATACTCTTCCTGCCTATGGGCTTCTTCTCGTTGGCCCGGCCGGTACGGGAAAATCCCAGATTGCCTATGCTGTCGCCCGCATTTTAAAACTTCCGTGGACCACACTTGACATGAGCTCCATCAATGATCCGGAGCAGCTTACCGGCAGCTCCCGCATTTATGCCAATGCCAAACCGGGAATCATTATGGATGCTTTTTCCATGGCCGGAGAATCCAACCTGGTATTTATTATCAATGAATTAGATAAGGCCAATGCAGGAAATGGTACGGGAAATCCTGCAGATGTCCTGCTTACTTTACTTGATAATCTTGGATTCACGGATAACTATATTGAATGTATGATTCCAACAGTCGGAGTCTATCCAATCGCAACGGCAAATGACAAAGAAAAAATCAGTTCCCCTCTTATGTCACGTTTCGCAGTCATCGATATTCCTGATTATACGCCGGAAGAAAAAAAGGAAATTTTCTCCAGATTTTCTCTCCCAAAGGTTCTTAAAAAAATCGGGCTCCATGAAGGAGAATGCATCCTGACAGATGATGCTCTGGACATGATAATAGACATTTATAAAGAAACAACCGGTGTCCGTGATTTAGAACAGGCAGCGGAACATCTGGTAGCAAATGCACTTTATCAGATTGAAGTTGATCATGTAAAACAAGTTGTATTTGACGCACAGATGGTAAGGGAACTCCTCCTTTAATTCATTAAATAAAATAGGCCAGACAGCAAACTCAACAATATGCTTTCCATGGAACGACAAAAAAAGGGACGTCGCAGTAACGGCTATTTAGCCGTAACTGCAGACGTCCTCTTTTTGCGCATTTTCAGCAGAATCTACTTACTTTGGCTGCAATTACACCACTTGCACTGCTGAAAAAGCGCACTTATCTAAGCCTTCTGTCTTTGACAAAAGACCGGTCTGATGTGTATTTTGAAATTTTAAAAA
>JALFIK010000126.1 GCA_022776205.1 Eubacterium sp. | reverse complement strand
TGATTGGATCGGGAACAAATACAACAACGGTACAGCTTACGGAGAGTGGAAATTATCCTGCGGAACTTGATTACGGAATTCCGTCGGGCATACCGGTACTTGATGAAGAAATGCGCCAGCAGCTGGCAGAAATTTCTCATGTGAAGGATGCTTCCTTATATGTATCCCGTTCCCAGGTGGATTACATTTATTATAATTCCACAGCACTTCAGGGCGGACAGCTGATCGGAGCGGATTCTCATTTCCTGTCAACCTGCGGTTATGTGGTAAAGCAGGGAAGATGCCTGATAGAGTCCGATTATGAGAAATACCGAAAAGTTGCCGTGATTGACAGTGTGGCTGCTGACGGACTGTTTGGGGATGCCAATCCGGTGGGAAAAACAATTGATATTAAAGGAGAGCCATTCATCGTTGTTGGAACCATTGAAGAATCTTCTGCTTTCCATCCGGTAATTAATTCAGTGGAAGACTATTATAATTATGTATATAATGATGGAGATGCCAGTGGAATAGTGATTATTCCCGATGTAGACTGGAATATCGTGCAACAGTATGATGAACCGCAGAATGCAAAACTTCTTGCCGATTCGACAGATAACATGACTTCTGTAGGAAAAGCTGCCCAGGAACTGTTAAATGGAACAGTAAAAAATAAAGATATTAAATATCGTGCGGCTAACATGAATGAGACGGCGGAAGAAAACCAGCAGGTGAGTGAGACAACGAATAAACAGCTAATCTGGATTGCCAGCATTTCTCTTTTGGTCGGTGGTATCGGAGTAATGAATATCATGCTTGTATCCGTTACGGAACGAACGAAAGAAATTGGTCTTAAGAAAGCAATTGGAGCCAGAAAGAATAAAATACTGGCCCAGTTCCTTACGGAGGCTGCTGTTCTCACAAGCATGGGAGGCATTATCGGCACAATCAGCGGTATTGCACTGGCAGAAATCATCGGAAAGATATCCAATGTTCCGGTGGCAATCAGCATACCCGCAGTCATTCTTGCTATTGCATTTTCGACAATAATCGGTGTGGTATTTGGCCTTTTGCCGGCGGTGAAAGCGGCAAACTTAGATCCAATCGTTGCATTGCGACATGAATAAAAAAGAAAACAGGAGAAAAGAAATGGGAAAGTATTTTGGAACTGATGGCTTTCGCGGGGAGGCCAATGTAAATTTAACGGTTGAGCATGCCTATCAGGTAGGACGCTTTTTAGGATGGTATTATGGAAAGGATAAGAAATGTAAAGTTGTAATTGGAAAAGATACCCGTCGTTCCAGCTATATGTTTGAATATTCCCTTGTGGCAGGACTGACGGCTTCGGGAGCAGATGTGTATCTTTTACATGTAACAACTACACCGAGTGTATCTTACGTGGCAAGAACGGAGGATTTTGATTGTGGTATTATGATTTCTGCCAGTCATAATCCATATTATGATAACGGAATCAAGCTGATCAATTCTCAGGGTGAAAAGATGGATGAAGAAACCATACAGAAAGTGGAAGCCTATATTGACAAAGAATTTGAAATTCCGATGGCAACAAGGGATCAGATTGGATGTACGGTCGATTATTCGGCAGGAAGGAACCGATATATCGGGTATCTTATTTCCCTGGCAACCCGTTCCTATAAAAATGTGAAAGTTGGGCTGGATTGTGCCAATGGAAGTGCCTGGATGATTGCAAAAAGTGTATTTGACGCTCTCGGAGCGCAGACATTTGTAATCAATGCACAGCCCGACGGACTTAATATTAATATGAATGCGGGTTCGACCCATATTGAAGTACTACAGAAATTTGTAAAAGAAAACAATCTTGACGTGGGATTTGCCTTCGACGGGGATGCAGACCGATGCATTGCTGTAGATGAGAATGGAAATGTAGTAGATGGGGATCTGATTTTATACATTTACGGTCGTTATCTGAAAGAAAACGGAGAATTGAAAAATAATACCGTTGTTACTACTGTCATGTCTAATTTTGGTCTTTACAAGGCTTTTGATGAGATTGGCATTGATTATGAAAAAACGAATGTGGGAGATAAATACGTTTACGAAAATATGGTAAAGAACGGACACCGCATTGGAGGGGAACAGTCCGGTCATATTATCTTCAGTAAGTATGCAACGACGGGAGACGGAATTCTTACGGCAATCAAAATGATGGAAGTCATGTTAGAAACCAAAAAGTCTCTTGCCACTCTGGCCTCTCCGGTACGGATTTATCCGCAGGTGCTGAAAAATGTCCGGGTAAAGAGCAAACCGGAAGCACAAAATGACTGTGATGTTCAAAACGCTGTGAAAAAAGTTGCGGAAGAGCTGGGAGATACGGGAAGGATCCTTGTTCGTGAGAGCGGAACAGAGCCGGTAATTCGTGTGATGGTGGAAGCTGAAACAAAAGAAGCCTGCGAAAAATACGTGGATTCAGTTATTGAAGTAATCCGGCGGAAAGGACACTGCGAATAAAAAGTCTCTGTGATAAAAAACCTGCGTTTTACGGTCACTTAAGGATCCGTAAAACGCAGGTTTTTTCATTATGGAAAAAGATTCAAATTATACCCTGTACTCTTCCGGAATATCTTCTTCATCCCAGATAATCACATTGAATTTTTTCTGGCATCCCATTTTAATACCGTAACCGAGAACATTATCTGTGGAACGGTCTAAGGCCACTTTTATATAATCGACTGCCTCTTTATGTTTTTCTCCTACAACATAGACGTTAAAATTTTTAGAATATTCTCCGTTTAATACGGTAAATTCATTGTTCTTTAAATGTTCGTCCCGCTCTGGGGCAAGTTTTTTCTTTTCCAGTATGGTCATGTCGTGCCTCCTTAAAAATTATCCTTGAAATATTATACCATTTATTTTAAAATCTTCAATATCAATAGAGAA
>JALFIK010000123.1 GCA_022776205.1 Eubacterium sp. | reverse complement strand
ATAAAAGAAAAGACAGCCTTTTCGGATTTTGATACTTCTTTCTTTTTGTCCGAAAAGACTGTTTTATTTTTTATCCATACTGCACTCGATTTATCCGATCAGGCTTTCCATCTCCTTTAATAAAAATAATTTCTGTCCTGCCTCTAACGGTTCCTCCACACCGTCATTATACTGCTTTATTTTATCGATGGTCGTATGATATTTCTTGGCGATCATCCACAACGTATCCCCATTTTTCACAACATATCCGGTAATCGATGGAATACGGGCAAGCTCCTCTTCCTCATAAGGAGTCTCCTCCACACTCTCAATCATGGAAAGGGTCTGCGGTGAAAATCCTGTTACGTAAATTCCTGCTACCGCCCGGATTTCCAGTTCATTTCCATCTACCACATATCCACCGATCTGCTCTAAGACGCCACGGATCTCAAAACGGTCCGTTCCTGCAGTTTCCTGTGCCTCCACCATATATTCAAACGGAATCACAACTTCCTTCGACTGAATCGGTGCTCCATCATCCCCGGCGATGTACAATATTTTGCCAAAGATAAGCCCTTCCGTATGAATTCCTTCTTTTTCCGGGTGAAAATCCTCAATTCGAATGGTTCCCTCCACGTTAAGCACCTGAAGAAGTTTTGGATTTTCGCCCTCCGATTCCACTCTCTGGCTCACTTTTGTCTTCGCATTATTCTGAAAAACCAGATTTTCGAAATGCACCGGTTTTGTTTTCAGACAAAGTTTCCGGTCACTGGCATAGAGATCTGTGAGCATTGGAAAAGAAAATTCCCGAAAGGCCTTGAGATCCATTTCCAGCACGGCCTCCACTTCCACATCTCTTGGCTCTGCGTCAATATCCGGTTTGATCATCACCTGATGATTTCCCATGGCTACCGCAATATTCCCAATCAGATTTTCCCTGCTGTCACTACATTCCATTTCGTTTGTAAAAGGAATTTCCCAGTCATAATACTGCACCGGCTCCTGCCCATCTTCCGGACGGTACAGCACAAACAAAAACAATTCGCCCCGAATGGCCAGTTTTCCTTCCATCATTCGAATATCCACATCCCGAAGCTGCATGGAATTCCAGAGAATCTCCCGTATATTCGGTTTCCCCGCCGGAAGACTGACACTGGCTTTAATTCTCTGGATATCTTTTTTATTCATCACAATTTCCGTCATTGGAACGGAAGCAAACAGACACTGGACATTTTCTTTCTGATCCACCCCCGTACTGCATTCCACAAATTTCATCTCGGAAACAACGATATGAAAATAAAGAACAGAGCGAATTCCACATTTTCTGGAATTAATAATGGATACCGTAAGATCCTCCAGATCTGCCGTCACTTTCGCCGTATCCCCCGATTCCGCTCCCTCCACATTCATATATTCTTCCAGGGAAAACTCATGTTCCATACAGGAAATCTGCTGTTCTTTTTCTGTACTTATATACAGAATCCGGACAAGGAAACTACCCCGGAGACGGAGACGATCTGTCTGAATTTCTACTTCGTCAATATGTATTTCTCCCCGACTTTCCACGATTTTTTCCACATCGGGTCTGGTGTCCGGCACATTCATGTCTTCATCCAGCGTAATCTGAACATTTTTTTCTAATTTTAAGATTCCGGAACGAATCGCTTTCTTTTCTATTTTCATAAATACCTCCACCCAAAATACACCATACTATTTTCTTTTATCAATACTATATGCCGGCTGCCGGGGCCTTATGAGTCCGCCGGACCACTTTACGAATCAATTTTGCACAAAAGCTCCGTTCGCAGGCACCGCACTACAATATAGGGGTATGTCCGCACCTCCACCACTTCTTTTTTTTGTGAAGGTCCGATCAGACTGGTTTTTAAATACAGCTGCTGACTCGTCTTCCTGCACTCTTCCACACGAATACTATACCCACTGTAAGATTTTTCCCCATAACAGACGACCAGATAAGTATAACGGCTATTTTTATAGCAAAACGTGCAGGGTAATTTTTTACGGTCCTTTATTAATTTTTGAAGTCTTTCGGGCTGATTTTCCTTGCGGCAGATCATAAATGGCTCCTTTTTTCCCTGTTCCTCCTGATGAATATGCAGGAAAAATTTTTCTGATTTTTTCGCACATCCGGTTAAAATCCCCACAGACGTTCCGAGCAGGATAATCAAAACCCGAATTCCCATTCTCTTACTCTTTTCCATCTTCCCCTTTCCTTTCCGGACAGGATTCTTCTTTACTATATGCATCTCCTGCTATCCCATGCATTTTTCCCCTCAGGATTCTTGAATTAGCTCTTAATAATTTTCAGAAATTATGTTAGAATTAATATTAAGAAAGATTACTTTTTAAAGGAGCGTGAACCCATGAAAATAACAATTCCCCAACAAGCGGCAAACATCATAAAAACCTTATCTTCCCATGGCTTTGAGGCTTATGTTGTCGGTGGCTGCGTGAGGGATTCCATTCTTGGAAAGACCCCTTCTGACTGGGATATCACCACCTCCGCCCGACCACAACAGGTGAAGGCTCTCTTCCCACGGACGATTGATACGGGCATACAGCACGGAACGGTCACCATCATGATGGGTAAGACCGGGTATGAAGTGACGACCTACCGAATCGACGGTACCTATGAAGACCACCGTCGCCCGACTGAAGTGACCTTCACATCCAGTCTTAAGGAAGATCTGATGCGCAGGGATTTCACCATCAATGCGATGGCATACAATGACACACAGGGCCTTGTTGATCTCTTCGGAGGGGAAAAGGATTTAAATGCCCGCATCATACGCTGCGTGGGGAATCCGATGGAGCGGTTTAATGAGGATGCTCTTCGTATGCTCCGGGCCGTTCGTTTCGCCGGACAGCTTAATTTTACCATTGAAAAAGAAACCTGGTATGCCATGAAGGCCTGTCATCCTCTTCTTAAAGACGTCAGTGCGGAACGCATCCAGATGGAACTTTTAAAGCTTTTGATTTCCAATCATCCTGAAACTCTTAAGGAAGCGTATCTTACAGGCCTTACCGGTGTTTTCCTCCCGGAGTTTGACCGGATGATGGACACCCCGCAAAACAATCCTCATCATGTATATTCCGTTGGAGAGCATACCCTGCATGCCCTAGAATCCGTCCCGCCAAATCCGGTCCTTCGTCTCACCATGCTGTTGCATGATATGGGCAAACCGCAGACCCGCAGCACAGACGAGGAAGGCATTGACCACTTTTACCGGCATAACGAGGTAAGTGCCTCTATGAGCCGGCAGATTCTGAAAAGACTGAAATTTGACAACCGGACAATCCAGATGGTAACAACGCTGATTGCCCATCATGATATCCGTTTTCAGGATCCTCTGGGAAGCGGAAAACGGCACGTAAGAAAGGTTATGCATTCTGTCGGGGAAAATCTGTTTCCGTACCTTCTTGATGTGATGGAGGCGGACATTTGTGCGCAAAGCGATTTTATGCGCCTTAAGAAACTTTCCATTCTGAAGGAAACCCGCCAGGCCTGCCGGGAAATTATCGATGCCGGGGACTGTCTGTCTCTTAAGGACCTTAAGATTAACGGAAATCAGCTTAAAGCTCTCGGCATTCGTGAGGGAAAGGTAATCGGTGCCATTCTAAATACCCTCCTTTCTTTTGTCCTGGAAAATCCCGAATGTAATGAATATGAAACTCTTAAGGAAATGGCCTTAAAAATCCTGCGGGAACTTCCGTAATTTCCGCACATAACCTCCCTCCCTTACACATAGGATAGACCATGCCGGATGTGTAACCCGCTGTCTGTCTTTTATGTTAATGGAGGGATTTTTTTGAGTGACAAATATAAAGAATTACTCGATCAGTATGATGTAAAGATTCTGTCCACATTCCGAAACCGGGGTACCTTTCAGTGTGAGACAGAGCAGGGGCTCGCCTTATTAAAAGAATATCACGGTTCTCTCCAGAAACTGGCTTTAGAGTATGAATGGAAGGAAAAACTCGCCGAAGCCGGTTTTCTTTCTACGGACCGCTATTTTCTAACCAGGGAAAACAGTCTCCTCTCCTTCGACCGATACCATACCCCTTTCGTATTAAAACATTATTTTAACGGTCGGGAATGTGACTGTTCCAGTCTCTGTGATGTGGAATCCGCCTGCAGAAATCTCGGCCTTTTGCATAATATTTCTTCCTCCATCCCGGAGACTCCCCTTGAACATCTGAAAAATGAATCCATCGCCCACCGTTTTTCCCGTAAAAACCGCGAGCTGCGGACTGTCCGCAAATATATCAGCCAGCTGAACGGAAAAAAAGAGTTTGAGCTGCTCTACATTAAATATTTTTCTTTGTTTTATGAAGAGGCGGTTCATGCTTTGAGGCTTTTGAATGAGATTTCCTCTCCTCTTCTTCCCGCGGACTGCGGTGTCTGCCACGGTGCATATCATTACCATAATGTACTCATCCTCCCGGACCATTCTGTCGCCACCGTTAATTTCGAGGCATTCTGCTATCAGCCTTATCTATTGGATCTGTATCTGTTTTTGCGAAAAACCCTGGAAAAAAATCAGTATGATTACACTTTTTTTGAGGCCGGTATTTCCGGTTATTCTTCATGCCGTCCCCTTTCAGAACAGGATTTTATTTTTCTTTATCTCCTTTTTTTGTATCCGGAAAAATTCTGGAAAATTTCCAATCAATATTACAACCACCGAAAGAGCTGGATCTCTCCCCGTATCCTGGAAAAAATGCAGAAAGTTCTGGAACAAAATGGAAAACGCCATATTTTTCTTGACCAGTTTTCCCGGTTCCTCTCACAAAGTTCCTGCAGAGTTTATTAAAGACAACAGTTGCCTCATGACCGGAAAATATGCTAGAATGTTGTAAGCATATTTTTCTGGGAGAGTGATTTGATGGGCTATATGGCTTTATACCGGAAATGGCGTCCCCAAAACTTCGATGAAGTCCAGGGACAGGATGCCATTGTCCGGACTTTAAGAAATCAGATTATATATAACCGGATTGGGCATGCTTATCTTTTCTGTGGTACCCGCGGTACCGGAAAAACGTCCATCGCCAAGCTTTTTGCAAAGGCAGTGAACTGTGAGCATCCGGTAAATGGGAACCCGTGCAATGCCTGTCCTTCCTGCCAGGCAATTAACCGGCAGGTTTCTCTCGATGTCCTGGAGATTGATGCCGCCTCCAACAATGGGGTGGATAATATCCGGGATATCCGGGAACAGGTTCAGTATTCCCCCGTGGAAGGGCGCTATAAGGTTTATATTATTGATGAAGTGCACATGCTTTCTCCCGGTGCATTTAACGCTCTGTTAAAAACACTGGAAGAACCTCCGGCCTATGTGATTTTTCTTCTGGCAACGACGGAAAAACATAAAATTCCCGTAACCATTCTTTCCCGCTGTCAAAAATATGATTTTAAACGGATCTCTGCAGATACGATCACACAGCACCTGAGTAACCTTATGGAAAAGGAAAACGTCTCCGTGGAGACAAAGGCTCTGCGCTATATTGCAAGAGCGGCTGATGGCTCAATGAGGGATGCACTGAGTCTGCTTGACCAGTGCATATCGTTCTATATCGGGCAGACTCTTACCTATGAGAATGTTCTCGATGTTCTCGGCACGGCAGATACTTCTGTTTTCAGCAGTCTGCTCCGCCAGATTCTCGCCCACAATACGATGGCGGTCCTTGACATCATCGACAATATCATCAATGAGGGCAGGGAGTTGTCCCAGTTTCTTTCTGATTTTTTATGGTATTTAAGAAATCTTCTGATTTTAAAGGATCAGGAAGGGGCAGAAGATTGTCTTGATCTATCCCGGGAAACGATAAATGCCATGAGGGAAGAAAGCGACATGATTAATATGAATACACTTCTTCGTCTCATCCGCCTTTTATCAGACCTTTCCGGTCAGTTACGCACTGCCACACAAAAAAGAGTGTTATTGGAAGTCGGCTTTATTAAATTATGCCGACCGGAGACGGAGACCGATACAGAAAGTCTTGCCGAGCGAATCCGTCAGCTGGAAGAACAGGTCGCCCATGGGATTTTGACCATGCCTTCCGATTCTGCCAAAACAGCACTGCCGAAATCCCCCGTCGAAAATACGCCGGGCGGCACAATAAATCCATCTGACCCTGCTTCTGTGGAAGAAGCGCTGGAAAAACGTTTCTCTCCGGCACAAGCTAAGGATTTAATGGAAATTGCTTCCCAGTGGGACGATATGATTGGCCGGATATCCATGCCGATGCAGAAATTTCTTCGGGCTGCCGACCTTTTCGTCACCGATAACAGCTCTCTATTGCAGCTCGTTTTTCATGATGAACTGGCAAAAAATTATTTTGAATGTAATCATCATCACAATCTTGATCTTCTGTCAGAGTTTGTCGCTGAACAGACTGGAAAAGCAGTCGTTTTCGAATGTATCTCTGAGCCGTCCCGGCCGTCAGAACGATCCGATTCAATCGATTTAAGCAAAATTCATCAGACTGTTATTTTTGAATAACCGTCACCAACTTATTATATGGAGGAATCATACTATGGCAAAAAGAGGTGGTTTTCCGGGTGGAATGCCTGGAAATATGAACAACTTAATGAAGCAGGCACAAAAAATACAGAAACAGATGGCGGAGACTTCTAAGGCTCTTGAAGAAAAGACTTACGAAGCAAGTGCCGGCGGGGGTGTTGTCACCGTTACTGTATCCGGAAAAAAAGAGATTACTTCTGTTAAAATTGCAGAAGAAGTTGTGGATCCGGATGACATTGAAATGTTAGAAGATCTGATCATGGCTGCCACAAATGAGGCTCTGCGTACCATGGAAGCAGATGTCCAGGCACAGATGTCCAAATTTACCGGCGGTCTCGGCGGAGGATTAGGATTTTAATGAATTATTACAGCACGCAGATTACAAATCTGATTGAAGAACTCCGGCGTCTGCCCGGCATCGGCAATAAATCTGCCCAGCGCTTGGCATTTCATATCATCAATATGCCGGAGGAACATGTGAAACATCTCGCAGACACGATGGTAACCGCCCGGGAAAAGGTACGATACTGTAAATATTGCTGTACTCTGACAGACTCTCCTGTCTGTCCCATCTGTTCAAGTACGAAACGTGATCACAGCACCATCATGGTCGTAGAGCATACTCAGGATCTTGCCGCATATGAAAAAACCGGCCAGTATCACGGAGTCTATCATGTCCTGCAGGGCACTCTCGCTCCAAGCCTGGGCCGGGGTCCGGATGATATCCGGTTTAAGGAGCTAGAAGCCCGCCTTCAGAATCCGGAAGTAAAAGAGCTGATTCTTGCAACCAACTCAAGCCTTGACGGAGAAGCTACAGCAATGTATATTACAAAAAAAATAAAGCCCCTCGGCATAAAAATCACCCGGATCGCCAGCGGTGTCCCAATCGGCGGTGAACTGGAATACATTGACGAGGTGACGCTCTCAAGAGCTCTGGAAGGTAGAATCGAACTATAACCGGAGCATAAAGAAAGGATGAAAGTACAATGAAGAGAATTGGTATGCTTACAAGCGGTGGCGACTGCCAGAGTTTAAATGCCACCATGCGTGGCGTGGTAAAAGGACTGAACGTTCTTGAGGGACCTGTTGAAATTTATGGTTTTATAGATGGCTATAAGGGATTAATCTATGGGGACTATAAGCGACTTACCTCCAAAGATTTTTCCGGTATTCTCACTACCGGCGGAACTATCCTGGGAACTTCCAGACAACCATTTAAATTAATGCGTACACCGGATGAAAACGGACTGGACAAAGTGGAAGCCATGAAAGCAACCTACCGTTATCTTAATCTGGACTGTCTTGTTGTCCTTGGCGGTAATGGAAGCCAGAAAACAGCCAATCTTCTGAGAGAAGAGGGACTAAATATTGTTTCCCTTCCAAAAACGATTGACAATGATCTATGGGGAACTGACATGACATTCGGCTTCCAGAGTGCCGTAGACATTGCCACCGAAGCCATTGACCGCATTCACACGACCGCAGCTTCCCATAATCGTGTATTTATCGTAGAACTTATGGGCCATAAAGTCGGATGGGTTACTCTCCAGGCCGGAATCGCCGGAGGCGCTGATATCATTCTCATTCCGGAAATTCCATACAATCTTAACCATATTATCGAAGCGATCAACCGCCGAAATGAGCAGGGAAAGAAATTTACGATCCTGGCGGTCGCAGAAGGCGCCATTTCTGCGGAAGATGCCCAGCTTACAAAAAAACAATACAAGGCCAAACTTGCAAAACGGCAGCACTCCACCGTCAGCTACGAGCTTGCATCCAAGATTCAGGAGGCGACTGGTCAGGAAGTCCGCGTAACCATTCCGGGACATACACAAAGAGGTGGCAGCCCTGTTCCGTTTGACCGGGTTATCTCCAGCCGTCTGGGCGTTGCAGCTGCGGAACTGATCAAAAAAGAAGATTACGGAAAAATGCTGATTATGAAAGGTTATGAGGTTGATGCCATTCCTCTCGAGGAGACTGCCGGAAAATTAAAATACGTCTCCCCGGATGACCAGATTGTACGCCAGGCAAAGCATCTCGGCATTTCTTTCGGAGATTAATCATATAAAATAAAGAATCCATTGTTTCACACCGGTACATCATTCGTCAGAATGACAGAATACCATGTTTACAATGGATTCCTTTTTTATTCTTCATGTTCAAACATCATAAAAAGCATTGTGAGCAGAAAACCTCCGACCAGTCCCCCCAGATGGGCAGCATTATCCACCCCTGTTGAGAAAAATCCATAAGATAAAGCAGAAACCACCACAAAGATAATTCCCGGAAGTCCAATCTCTTCTACCCTCTGTCTTCTCTTTCGAACAACATCAGAAAGCAATAAGAATACAAGACCTCCCATCACACCAAAAATGGCCCCGGAAGCCCCCGCACTTACAGAAAAAGGAGCAGCTCTCAGAGTATACAGGAGAGAAAGGAGCGCCCCGGCAAGTCCCGATCCAAGATAAATCATGGCATATCGAAATTTACCCGTAATTCTTTCCAGTCGGCATCCAAGCACAGTAAGTATCAGCATATTCTGTAAAAGATGGTCTGCTCCAAAATGAAGAAACATGGATGTAAACAACCGGTAATACTGTCCTTTTTCCACAATGCTTTCCCATGTCATTGCCCCATGGGAAGCCATAAACCCCGCATCCATTGGATCTCCCAGAAAACTCAGAAACAGAAACACGAAAACATTAACCACAACCAGTCCCGTATTGACCGGAGTAAGCATATAACGAAGTTCACGTTTATCCTCCGCCTTCTTTTCTTTCAGGTAGGACACAAGAAATTCTTCCATCGGTCTTCGAAGTCCACAATAATCTTCCCTCTGCCTTTCATAGAGAATGATCTCTCCGTTTTTTCTGTCAAGGAACCATACATCCGGACATTCTGCAGCCTCATCAATATCCGTTCGATCCGGCTCTCCCGGCCGTACCATGAGAAAAAGATTTCTTACCTTCTTCTGATTTTTCAGCATAAGTTGTCTTTCAATGTCATAAATTTCTCTCTCATACTGAGAAAATTCCACCCGCCTTTGTCCCGGGAGACGCTCAGGAAGAATCTCAATCAGAGAAAGCTGCGTTTTTCCTTCTTTCACAAAAAGCAATTTCCCTTCAACATCTATTCTTTGAA
>JALFIK010000084.1 GCA_022776205.1 Eubacterium sp. | reverse complement strand
ACAGTGATAACAGCCTCTGTTACTTTCTCACCGAGATAATTCTCTGCATCCGATTTTAATTTCTGTAAAATCATTGCGGAAATCTCTTGTGGGGAGAAGCTCTTTCCATCGATATTTACTTTATAATCTGTACCCATCTGACGTTTGATGGATGAAATTGTCTTGTCTGCATTAGTAACTGCCTGACGCTTTGCCGGCTCACCGATCACTCTCTCACCGGTCTTTGTGAAAGCAACAACAGATGGTGTTGTTCTCATACCTTCCGCATTTGTGATAACAACCGGTTTTCCACCTTCCATAACTGCTACACATGAGTTTGTTGTTCCTAAATCAATACCAATTATTTTACTCATAATTTTTTCCTCCTGATTTCTTTCCTATAATTTCTATACGCTGATAAAACTAATTTACTACTTTAACCATGCTGTGACGAAGAACCATGTCTTTATACATATATCCCTTCTGGAATTCTTCTGCAACAAGGTTCTCACCCATCTCCTCATTCTCCTCATGCATCACTGCATTGTGAAAATCCGGATTAAATTCCTTACCGACTGCATCCATTGGTTTCACACCAATCTCCTCCAAAACGGAAATCATCTGCTGGTAAATCTTCAGAATTCCCTGGGCAAATGCCCCTTGTTTTTCCTCTTCGGAAAGGGCATCCATACCACGCTCAAAATTATCCACAACCGGAAGAAGCTTTGAGAGAACCTCTTTGGCTCCCACATCATACATGTGACTCTGCTCCTTGGCGTTTCTCTTTCTGGCATTTTCAAATTCTGCCATGAGACGCTGGTATTTATCAGTCAGCTCCGCTGCCTTCTCCTCACTCTTTTTTAATTCGAGTTCTAAGGCTGCCGCTGATTTTTTCTTCTTCTTTTTTGTCTCTTTCGAAGCTTCCTTCTTTTCTTCTGTCTTTTCCTCCGCCTTTTCTTCCGGGGAAGAATTATCCGGAGCTTCTTCTACGATACTTTCGTCGGATACTTTCTTTTCTTCTTCCACTGAAGTACCACCTTTCTATGATTTATTATTGAAAATCTCATCCAGATCATCTGTCAGATTTCTGAGAGTATTTACTACTTTTCGGTAATCCATTCGCTTCGGACCGATAATTCCGACAGTTCCCGTCCCGCCTTCTTTCAATTCATAAGTCGCAGTCACAATGCTGCAGTCTTTCAGGGACTGCACCTGCGTTTCATTCCCAATGTAAACCTGTATGCCATGTTTTTCTTCCTGGTTAACCGTATCATCCACAAGTTTAACCAGTGCTTTCTTCTCCACCAGGGTGTCAAGAAGCTCTGATGTGTGTTCCGGGTTCGCCAGTTCAGGATACTTGAGCATATTAGTCGCTCCACTGGTGTAAATCTCCATGCTGTCTGCCTCATGAATGGCATCTACGATTCCGTTAAATACTCCTTCTAAAATACCGGCATGCATTCCTGCCTGCACCTTCATGGTGTGGACAAGTTCTAAATTGATGTCGTTTAAGGTCAGCCCCTGTAAAAAGGAGTTCAGCAAAATATTTAACTTCAGGATCTCCTCGTTAGAAAGCGGTTCATCCATGTTCATCAGCACATTCTTCACTGTGTCATTCCCAACGACGATTACAATTAAAAGTCTTCGGGCATCCACCATGGAAAGCTGAATGAATTTCAGTTTCGACTCTTTAATCTGGGGAGTCGAAACAAGAGTGGCATAATTCGTGTTTGCTGCAAGAACATCTGCCACATTTTTAAGAACCTCTTCCATGCGGTCCATCTTATTGATCAGATCCTGATGTTCTCTCTCCCGTTCCGTCTCCCGGTCACGTATCTCCTCATTCTCCTCCATAAGACGATTCACATAATAACGATATCCTAAGTCAGAAGGAATTCTCCCGGCAGAGGTATGGGGCTGAAGAATATATCCGAGTTCTTCCAAATCCGCCATCTCATTCCGGATTGTCGCGGAACTTAAATTAAGATCAGAATCTTTGGCGATGGTTCTGCTTCCCACCGGTTCCCCGGTTTCAAGATAAGTAGATATGATCGCTTTTAAAATTTTCATCTTACGTTCATCTAACTCCATGACTTACTCCCTTCCTTCTTTGTTATTAGCACTCATCATTCTCGAGTGCTAATATCTACAATCATTAAGTTATCACTATCTTTATTACTTGTCAAGTATATTTTCAATTTTTTTATAACATAAAATCACAGAAGATATAATCACTCACATCAATTCCCGCATCTGTAAGAAACAGCCGGTCACCCTCAGACTCCAGCAGATTCATTTCCTCGTATTTTCTTATAACGGGTCCATAGATCTTTTCCAAAGGCACACCAAAATTACTGAAAAATTCTGAATACGAAATCCCTTCCATTTTTCTGAGTCCAAGAAACATAAATTCTTCCATTTGATCTTTTTCCGTAAGCACAGTATAATCTTTTCTCTCAGAAAAAGGAACCCACGAAACCTCAATATATTTTTTCAAATCTCTTTCCCCGGAAAACCTTGTATTTCCAAAATAAGAAGATGCTCCCAGTCCAAATCCCAGATAATCCACACCGCTCCAATAACCCAGATTGTGAATACATTCTTTTCCGGGACGGGCATAATTAGAGATTTCATAACGGTGATATCCATTTTCCCGCAAAATATCCTTTGTCATCTGATACATCTGCCGGTCTGTTTCTTCATCAGGGATCATTTTCCGTATATCTTTTGACTGATAAAATACTGTGCCCTCCTCCAAAATCAGACTGTAAGAAGAAATATGTTCCGGTGAAAGTTCTGTCACAAGCGAAAGGGTTCTTTCGTATTCTTTTAAAGTCTGTCCGGGAAGGCTGCTCATTAAATCAATATTAATATTAGAAAAACCTTTTTTCCGGGCAAGCTCATAGTTTTTCAAAAAAACTTCCCAGGTATGAATCCTTCCAAGGAGGGCAAGCGATTTATTCTCTGCACTTTGAAGACCGATACTCAGACGGTTAATACCTGCCTTTCGATATTCTTCCAGTTTATCACCGGTCAGCGTTCCGGGATTGGCTTCCATTGTAATTTCCGTCTCTGCCGTTATGGGAAAAACCTCTTTAAGGGAAGTTAAAATGTGTTCGATCGATCCTTCTTTTAAAATAGAAGGTGTGCCTCCTCCCACAAAAATACTGCGAATTTTAAAATCGCATTCCGGTTTTTTCTGATAAAGATACGCTCCTGTTCTTTGAATTTCCTCTGTCAATGCCCCGCAATACCGGTCTTGTTCCTCTTCCCCAATCCCGGAAAAAGAAAGGAAATCACAGTAATTACATTTTTTTTCACAAAAAGGAATATGAATATATAATTCCAGCTCTTCTGGAAATTCCATATAAATTCTCCTCTCCTTCCACCCACTTTTTATCGGTGAAAAAGAAAAAAGAATGACCTTCCCGAACAGATAATCATGCCGGGAAAACATTCTCTTTCTCTACGGATTTTTCCGTTTAATTGTCATCAAGTTTTAACACACTCATAAATGCCTTCTGCGGAATCTCCACATTTCCGATCTGACGCATCTTCTTCTTTCCTTCCTTCTGTTTTTCAAGCAGCTTTTTCTTTCGGGAAATATCTCCGCCATAACATTTCGCAAGCACATCTTTGCGCACGGCCTTAACCGTTTCTCTCGCAATAATCTTGCTTCCGATTGCCGCCTGGATCGGCACCTCAAACAGGTGTCTCGGAATTTCTTCTTTCAGTTTCTCGCACATCTTTCTTCCCCGCTCATAAGCACTGGAAGCATGGACAATGAAAGAAAGCGCATCCACATTTTCTTTATTAATGAGAATATCCAGTTTTACAAG
The DNA here is from genome assembly GCA_022776205.1 of Eubacterium sp. Classification (GTDB taxonomy): domain Bacteria; phylum Bacillota; class Clostridia; order Lachnospirales; family Lachnospiraceae; genus Anaerobutyricum. Next base: position 1,505 of record JALFIK010000084.1, on the reverse strand, counting down.
ATCAGACCGCTCATATCCTTTTAGCTCATAATCAAAAGAGGCATATCCTCTCGAGCGGGATTTTAACGCATCAAAGAAATCGTAAATAATCTCATTCAGCGGGAGATCATATTTGAGAAGGGCCCTGGTTTCTTCCATATACTCCATGGATACATAGGTGCCCCTCCGTTCCTGGCAAAGAGTCATGATCGGACCGACAAAATCCTTTGTTACCATGATCTCAGCGGAAACAATCGGTTCTTCCATGTATTCAATGGTGGAAGGATCCGGAAGATTGGTCGGGTTTGTCAGGTCAAAGACCGTGCCGTCCGTCAAATGAACTTTATAAATAACACTGGGTGCTGTAGTGACAAGATCCAGATTATATTCTCTCTCCAGGCGTTCCTGTATAATTTCAAGATGGAGAAGTCCTAAAAATCCGCACCGGAATCCAAAGCCTAAGGCAACCGATGTCTCCGGCTCATACTGGAGAGCCGCATCGTTAAGCTGTAATTTTTCCAGGGCATCCCTTAAATCCGGATATTTTGCTCCGTCCGCAGGATAAATTCCGCAAAAAACCATGGAATTCACTTTTTTATATCCCGGAAGAGGCTCCGTGCACGGACGGTCTGCGTCGGTTACCGTATCACCTACCCTCGTATCCTTCACATTTTTAAGACTAGCCGTGATATAGCCGACCATTCCAGCAGAAAGTTCCTCACATGGAAAAAACTGACCGGCGCCAAATGTGCCCACTTCCACAACTTCCGCCTTTGCCCCCGTAGCCATCATCAGCATATTTGTCCCCTTTTTGATGGTTCCTTCCATAATCCTGGCAAAAATAATCACGCCCTTATAGGAGTCATAGACACTGTCAAAAATCAATGCCTGAAGGGGATGATCCGGACTTCCGCCCGGTGCGGGTATCTTCTCCACAATCTGTTCAAGAACCTGATCGATGTTGATTCCGTTTTTGGCAGAAATTCTCGGTGCATCCTGTGCTTCAATTCCGATCACATCCTCAATTTCCTCCACAACCCGGTCAGGGTCTGCACTGGGAAGATCGATCTTATTAATCACCGGCATAATTTCAAGATCATGATCCAGGGCAAGATAAACATTGGCCAGGGTCTGCGCCTCAATTCCCTGGGCTGCATCCACAACCAAAACCGCTCCTTCGCATGCTGCCAGGCTCCGGCTTACTTCATAGTTAAAATCTACATGCCCAGGAGTATCGATCAGGTTAAAAATATATTCTTCCCCGTTTTTTGCATGATAAACTGTCCGGACTGCCTGGGACTTAATGGTAATTCCCCGTTCTCTTTCCAGATCCATGTTGTCAAGCACCTGATTTTGCATCTCTCTGTCCGTAAGAAGACCGGTCTTTTCAATAATTCTGTCTGCAAGAGTGGATTTCCCGTGATCAATGTGTGCAATAATACAAAAATTTCTTATTTTACTCTGGTCAATTCCAGCCAATACCGTTTCCTCCCGTTCCCATTCTACTCTTCGTTGGAAAGTCTTAT
>JALFIK010000074.1 GCA_022776205.1 Eubacterium sp. | reverse complement strand
AATGATGTTTTCTAAATCTGCCATAGTACTGTCTCCCTGCTTTTATTCTTCGTAATATGCCACTTTTTTCACTTCCTCCATAGTGGAAATACCTTTTACGACCATTTCAATTCCGTATTCCCGCAATGTGCGCATATGCTGCTTTTCCACAGCGTATTTTCGAAGATCTGCCTCCTCACAGCCTGCACTAATCATCCACCGGATTTCTTTATCAATCATAAAAATCTCATGGATGGCCACACGGCCTTTGTAGCCTGTGTTGTTACATACAGGGCATCCAACTGCTTTTTTGATTCTGGTGACACCGGAAGGAAGCAATTTCTTTTCCTCCTCGGAAGGTTCTGCAAAAACAGAACATTCCGGACAGACCTTTCTCATCAGCCGCTGGGCAATTACACCGACAAGAGAATTGGAAACCATGTAAGTTTCCAGCCCCATATCCAAAAGCCTTGCCACGGATGATACTGCATCGGAAGTATGCAGGGTGGAAAAAACCAGGTGTCCGGTAATGGCTGCCCGGGAAGAGATCAAAGCCGTCTCCTTATCGCGGGTTTCTCCCACCATGATCACATCCGGATCCTGTCTTAGCAGTGCGCGAAGGCCCACGTCAAAAGTAAGACCTGCCTGCTGGTTTACCTGCATCTGGTTAATCCGGGGCAGATTTTTCTCCACCGGATCTTCAATGGTCGAAATGTTAATCATCTGTTTTGACATTTCTTCGAGAATCATATAGAGAGTTGTTGTCTTACCGGAGCCGGTCGGCCCTGTAAAAAAAATAATTCCATTGGGAGACCGGAGCATTTTCTTTAATTTTTCACAATCTTCTTCCTCCATCCCAAAAGTTCCTGCATGATCAATCGGTGTATTGCCGGCAAGAAGACGAAGCACCGCCTTTTCTCCAAAAACAGTCGGAATGACAGAAGTGCGGACATTGATATAATCTTCCTGCGTTCTCATCCGGAAATGACCATCCTGCGGGATTCTTTTTTCCGCAATATCCATGCCGCCAAGAATCTTAATTCTGGCAATCAGGGAAGAATGAAGGCTTTTTTTCAGGGTAATATATTCCACAAGAACTCCGTCAATCCGCAGACGCACAATGGTTTTGTCTTCAAAAGGTTCGATATGAATATCCGACGTATTTGTATTGTAAGCCCGGTTGATCAGACGATTTAAAAGATTGATGATCGGTGCATCATCATTTTCCACTCCAATCTCCTCGAGTTCTTCGAGTTCTTCTTCTTTCCGGATACTTAAATTCGCCGTCTCTGCCGCCTGTCTTGCTCCGATTTCCGCATAATAGTACTGAATTGCATCCTCAATATCTTGCTGCCCGGAAAGGCAGATCTTAAGCTGCATTCCCGTCACCTGCCGGATATCCTCAATGCCATAAAAGTTCAGCGGATCATTTACGGCAAGAAGAAGTGTTCCTTCTTTTTCTTCCACGGCGATCATCCGGTATTTTTCACACAGGGCACGGGGAATTCTTTCCACGGCCCCCACCTGAACATCTATGGAAGACAGATCGACTACCGGATAATTCAGACGCTTTCCCAGTGCCTCCAGAAGTCCGGGCTCGTCAAGAAATCCCAGATGAATCAGAGCCGTTCCAATCCGGACATCCCGATGCGTCTTCTGATATGCAATTGCTTCTTCAATCTGTTCCTGGGTAACATAACCTGATTCTACCAAAATATCCCCAAGACGTAATGCTCTGCTGTTTTCTTTCATCCCTGCTGTCCTCTTTTTTCCTCCATGTAATCATCAAAATTCTGTACCATATAAACAGAAATTCTCATTGCAAGAGTATACTCTGTTGTCTGCTCTTCCGTATTTTTCTGCCACAAAATTTCATCCACCTTCATTTTCGGTTCCTGTTTCTGACAGGCATCCATCACTTCCTGAAGATGCGCCCGGCTTCCCTGGATACTGAGTGTTACCTGCGCTCTGGAAAGGCCCCGGAATAGATCTTCCTTTTCTGCCTTTTCTTCATCATCCTCCCCCGTCTTGTCATTTTCTGCTTCCTCAAGTATTTTGCTGTAATCTTTGAGGACGGCATCTTCCCCCTCCACCGGCATTACAATATCAATGTCAAGCACTGTGGCACCCTGATCAAGACTCAGACGGGTAAACATTTTTTCAATCTCCATACTGGTCATCTCCGGGAAAAAATTTTCAGAAAGAGAAGACAGGCGGGCCTGACTCTCCTCATTTTTTTCCTGCATCTCCGGAAGGGTTTCCATTTTCTTTTTGTTTTCCCTCATGGCAGTTTTTTCTTTTTCCAGTTTCTGCGTATAACGCCGTTCCATATTCTTAAGAGGGCGCAGGACACAGAAAATGCAGAATATACCGAGTAGAAATAGAAAAAGACCTGCCAGAAGTTTTTTATCCCTCTCTGTCATTTTTGTCCCCATCTTAATTCTCCTGCCTTTCTGCCATGATACAATTCACTTTTACCGTCCATTTTCCTTCCATGGTTTTCGTATAACCGGTATACTGGACATCTCTGAAAATTTTTCTTTTATCCAGCTCATTCGCAAACTGATGAATTCTTTCCACCCGGTCGGCAGATGTATCAAAACTGATCGTACCCGTCTCATCATTATAACTGCTGATTTCCACTTCCACCATATTGTTTTGTGCACAGCTTTCCACGATATTTTCCGTTTTCTGATCGATTTTCGGATAAGCAAGAATTCTCTCTGATAATCTCTCCATCGTATTTCCAAATTCTTCTGCTGCATCTTTCTCTACTTTTGTCTCATCATAAAGTTTACAGCTTTCCACCACATCTTCTCTTTGGTTAAATTCCTGCACATCCATGATTTTTACGTTTAAATAAAAAATTCGAATGCCAAAGCCAAGAACTATGAAAAGAAGTATCCCCACGGCGATTCCGCCTGCAACAATTTTTTTATTAACCTTCTTTGCCTTTTTTTCTTTTTTCTCCGGGGTGATTTTATAAATTACTGCTTTTTTTCTGTCTCTGCCTTCCAGAATGCCTCCCACTGCAGCTACACAAAAATTAAATTTATTTTTCGAGCCCGAATGAAATGCAATGTGTTCTCCCGGAGTGAGGATTCCAACTTCCCGATCGGGATTGATTCCGGACAGCACGTCCGAATACATGGAAAATTCTTCTTCGGACAGCCCTGCCACTTTTACCGGAAGCACCCCTTCATCAATCTGCTGGGTATGGGCGAACTGAAGCGTTGTACTGACAGAATGGGAGATTTCCATCACATAATCAAGGGTTCCCGGCTCGGAAAACAGGCGAACCCGGTTGGAAAACACAATTTCTCCCCGTGCAATCAGAAAGTTCATGAGAATCATATGATCCACAATCTGAATCATTCCGTTTTCCTCTCTGATTACACCGATAAAGTCAAGCAGTGCAACGGCCGCTCCCCTGGCACTTTGAATACTTTGTACATCAAAACCCGCCCGGGAAAATATTTCCACATAAGTCTGAAATAAAGTTTCCTCCGCTTCCATGGCAAATACTTTTTCCCGTTTTGTTTGTTTATCTGCTTCACCAATGGTAAAATACTGAAAAACAGGGCTCTCAATCCGTCCGACATCCGCAAATTCTCTTTTTATGTACTCTTCCTTTTTTTTCGATTTCAGCAATGGAATCTCAAGAATTTTTATATGGAACTGACTGGTATCCACCACAAGGTGGATTTTTCTTGAAGGAATCTGATACTTTGCCCATATTTTTTCAAGAAGCTTTATAAACATTTCCTCATCGGTAATGGTTCCATTAAGGATACAGCCGTTCCAGTCCTCTTCTTCATAAAAATTTTTTACAACAAGCCGGCCGCCGGACATTTCCCCGTCCACTATTTTCACATATCGGTTTGACAAGTATAAAATCAGCATTTTTCATCCTCCTCAGCCCATATTTGAAATCGCATCATAAGAACCATACAGGGCACTGAAAACTGCGATCATTACGAATGCAACAATGAATCCCATGACAATAAGCATGGTCGGCTCCACGACGGAT
>JALFIK010000065.1 GCA_022776205.1 Eubacterium sp. | reverse complement strand
CTAAGAATCTCCATGGCATCCTGCAGAGATTTATGCCACGGCTCCATACCAAAAGCTGCGGCACACGGCCCGTAAACTGCTGCTGTATCACAAAGAGTCGCAAGAAGGAAGGTAAGATTTGTATTGTCGGAATAACCCATGAACCATTTCGGCTCTTCCTCTTTTATTTTGTCAAAATCCAGTTTTGGCAAGATCTCGCACATTAACTCTCCACCACCGCAGGAAATGAGAATATCCACATCTTTTTTAGCATACCATTCCTGAAATTCCCGGGCACATTTTTCCGGCGTATTACTGATTCCGATTCCCCTTCCCTCATAGGCATTCGGACCGGGACTCAGCTGATAGCCTTCCTCTATCCATTTCTCCTGGGCATGCAGAAAGGCACTTTTATATGGTTCAATATTACACCCGAAAGAAGGAGCTACAAATCCTATGGTTCCTTTTTCCGGCAAAAATTTTCCATAACGCATTTCTTTTCTCCCGTCTTTCTTTTATTTGTTCATTATTGCATCCACCGCATCAATAAATGCTGCCCGGACTCCCGCATGTTCCAGGGCATCCACCCCACGGATTGTTGTTCCCGCAGGGGAACAAACATTATCTTTAAGCACTCCCGGATGATCTCCTGTTTCCAGCTGAAGTGTCGCGCTTCCTTTGATCATCTGGGACACCATGGCATAAGCCTGATTTCTTGCAATCCCATATTTTACGCCCACATCCCCAAGAGCCTCGATTATAAGATCAATGAAGGCCGGGCCGCAACCCGTGAGTGCCCCTCCAATTCCCATCAGGCTGGCCGGAAGTTCCATCACAACACCCAGAGCTTCAAACATCTTCATAATTTCCTTTCTTTCTTCAGGAAAAAGGGAATTTTCTTCTTCAAACAGCAGAACACCCTCTCCCACCATGGCCGGTGTATTTGGCATAATAAACTGAAACCTGGTACTTTTCTCAAGATGAGGTTTATATTTTTCAAAATTCCATCCCGCTGCCACAGAAAGAAGAGCCTTTCCCTTAAGATCTTTTCCAATCTCTTCTAGTACTTTCTCAATCTGATAAGGCTTACAGGCCATAACGATCGTATCAGTACGGGATACCAGTTCCTTTAATGTATTACATGGTGTAAATCCAATCTTTTTTGCATTTTTTAAAAGTTTCTCGGAATGAGGAGCGTAAGCAAACACTTTTCCCCCTTCCATCAAACCTTTTTCTATGATTCCCGATGCAATCGCACCAGCCATATTTCCCATTCCGATAAATCCCAGCGTCTTCATTTTCTTTCCTGCCTTTCCGTTTTTTATGTCAGATCATAATTTACCAGAATATTTTATCATATTTTTTCTTCTTCCTCACCCTTTTTGTGGTATGATTCTAAAGGATTAAAAAAATTTAAGAAAAAGGATACATGAATAATGAATACTGATTCTTTATGCCTTCTCTGGCAACCGGCAAAGGACGGAATTCGTCTTTTACGGTGTTTCGGAAATAGTCCGGAACTCATCCTGCCGGATTCCATTGAACAAAAAAACATCACGGAAATCGGAGCCTATTGTTTTTCCCGGTCACGCCCCCGTTTTCAGGGCAACGTATTTCTCTCTATTCTTCCCGGGGAAACAATCTGTATGACGGATTCCCTGTTAAATAGTCCGGACTTTGACTTTTCCATGTACGGAACGGAGCTTGATGGAACGTTTCTTGAAAAAATAACCCTTCCGGATTGTGTCACGACTTTGGATAATGCTGCTTTTTATAATTGTAGAAAGTTAAAAAGTCTTTCTGTCGGACCTTTCATTACGGGAATTGGAAGCGATGAGTTTACGAACGACACAAAACTCGGTAATCTCATTATCCGGGGAAGTATCCATCAGGCCACCGGGCTGTCTCTTTTTTTGGAACGTATCGCAGATAATCTGACGATTACTTTTCTTCCCGATAAAAAAATGCCCCCGGAAGCAGTGCTGTTTTTTCCTGAATATTATGAATGGCTTGACGAAATCTCCCCTGCCCATATTTTCAGCCGGAGTATTCACGGAGAGGGCTTCCGAATGAGAAAATGTTTTCAAAATAATATTCTCGATTTTGGAAAGTATGATGCCTGTTTTGCAAATGCTTTAAAATCAGAATCGGATGAAACTCTTTGTAAAATTGCATTAAACCGATTGATCTACCCCGTAAATCTTCCAGGCGGACAAAAAGAAAATTACGAAAAGGCATTGCGGGAAAGACTGGAAACCGCTTTTGAGCTTTCCATCCAGGATAAGAATTTTTCTCTTCTTTCTTTTCTCTGCTCCCGCTTCTCCCCGGACACAAAATTACTGTCCCCGGCAATTGAGTCCTGCATCAGAGCAGACTGGGGAGAAGGCAGTGCATTCCTGATGGAACAGAAACATAAGAATTTTACTGCAAAAACCTTTGATTTTAATCTTGATTTTTAGGAGGTGATATCCCAATGGCACATAAGGTCACCCAGACAGAGTGGGAAAATAACATGTGTATGCAAGTTCTTACTCTTACAAAGGATGAACTTTACATGGATTTCCGTTATCTTGACCGGGCACTTTCCACTCTGATTCCCACACCAAAACCCTCCCTGCGCTCCACTGCTACCGACGGGATTTCTCTCTTCTTTCCTTCGGAACAAATTTTGCGCCTTTTTCAGTCAAATCCCCTCTATCTAAACCGGGCATTACTCCACAGTGTTTTTCACTGTATTTTCCGTCATCTCTGGATTCGGGGAAAGCGAAAAATTCCTCTGTGGAACCTTGCCTGCGACATAGCTGTGGAATGCCTGCTCGACTCTTTTGATAAAAAAACCGTAAAGAGAGCTCTTTCAGGAATCCGGGTCAGCCTGTACCGGGATTTAAAAGAAAAAAATATTCCTGTGACTGCCGGAAACCTCTATCAGTATCTTCTTCCTGCAACATCAAAAGATCCGGCATATTTTCAGAAACTTCAGATGGAATTTTTCACGGATGATCATCGTTTCTGGCCGGCGGATCCCTCCGCTTCCCCGACAAGCATTAAAGCCGGACAAAGCTGGGATCAAATTCGCCGTCGAACAAAACAGGAATTTTCCATGCGCGGAGAGGACAATGCTTCCGGCAGTGAACTTCTTACCAAACAGATACAGGAGGGAAAAAGTCGTCGTTCCTATCAGGATTTTTTACGAAAATTTACCGTCTTAAAAGAAGAACTACATTGCGATTATGACGAGTTTGATCTAAACTATTATTCTTTCGGTCTTCGCCTGTATAAAAATATGCCCCTGATCGAACCCTTAGAAAGTCGGGAAATATCAAAGATATCAGAATTCGCCATCGTAATCGATACCAGCTATTCCACAAACGGTCCACTGGTGGAAAAGTTTCTGGAAGAAACCTTTCAGATTATCTGTGAGAGAAACAGCTTTTTTCACAAAAGTCAGATACATATTATTCAATGTGATAATCAGGTCCATTCCGATACGATCGTCCGGGAAGAAGCAGACATTCGAAAACTCCTTCATAATTTTACCTTGACAGGAGGCGGTGGCACCGATTTTCGCCCAGCCTTTTCCTACATCAACAGACTCCTGGAAAAGAACGTTTTTCATGATCTTCGGGGTGTTTTATATTTTACCGACGGCAAGGGAATTTTCCCTTCTAAAAAGCCGCCTTACGAAACCGCTTTTTTATTTCTTGAAGAAAACGAATCCGCACAGGTTCCGGCCTGGGCCATGAAACTTACATTACACGAGGAGGATTTTATATCATGAATATACAGAAAGCAAAAGAAGAAATTATCCATACTGTGAAAGCCTATCTGAAAAAAGATGCGTTTGGCCAGTACAAAATTCCACAGATCCGGCAACGTCCCATTCTCCTCATAGGCCCTCCCGGAATAGGAAAAACCCAGATAATGAAGCAAATTGCCCGGGAATGCGACATCGGCCTTGTCTCCTATACCATCACCCACCATACAAGGCAAAGCGCTGTGGGTCTTCCTTTTATTGAGGAAAAAACTTTTGATGGGAAAACTTATTCCGTGACAAAATATACAATGAGTGAAATTATATACAGTATTTATCAATACATGGAGGATACGGGAAAGACCGAAGGAATTCTCTTTATTGATGAGATTAACTGCGTTTCAGAAACCCTTGCTCCCACCATGCTTCAATTTCTCCAGTGCAAAACTTTCGGAAACCAGGCCGTACCAAAAGGATGGATTATCGTTGCTGCCGGAAATCCTCCGGAATATAACAAAAGTGTCCGGGATTTTGATTTTGTCACTTTGGACCGCGTCCGCAAAATCAATATTGAAGCGGATTTAGACGTTTTTAAAGGATATGCCAGGGCAAGACATCTCCATCCTTTCATCTTAAGTTATTTAGAACTTCGCCCGCAGAATTTTTATAAAACGGAAAATGATGTGGACGGCCTTGCTTTCGTCACGGCAAGAGGCTGGGAAGATTTAAGTGATCTGATTAAAATATATGAAGAATTATCCATTAAAATTGAAGAAGGTACCATTCGACAATTTATTCAGCATGAAGATATTGCAAAAGATGTAGCCGCCTACTATGACCTTTACCAAAAATACCGGGATGATTATGATATCAGCCGAATTCTTACGGGGCAGGCAGGACCGGAAATCTATGCACGCCTGTTCCGTTCCTCTTTTGATGAACATTTAAGCTGCGTGGAACTTTTATTTGACGGACTGCATAATTATATCTCCTCTGCTCTATTTGAGGATAACATTACCACCCTGACCTATGATTTTCTTAAATCATACCGGCAGGCACTCACCGGAGTATCCTTAGACAACGGTCTGTATCTGAAACTTTTGAATGAAAACGAAGAGAAAACAAAGATACGGGAAAAAGCAGGGCTTCTTTCTCCGGAAGAAAAAAATCTGCATCTTACTCTCTCCGATCTTCTTCATGCATGGGCACCGGACACTTCTCTCCCCCCAAAAGAGGCTTTCCTCTCCGTGAAAGAACATTTCGACACACAATGCATTAAGAGAGAAAAGACCATCAGGCAGGCTTCCGATGCCCTGGAACATGCCTTTAGCTTTATGGAAGAAGCGTTTGGAGAAGGACAGGAAATGGTTGTGTTCATTACCGAGCTTACCATGGATCCGGATGCTTCTCAATTTATTACAGAAAATGGATGCGAACGATACTTCAAATACAACAAGACTCTCCTGACTGGAAGTCGTCGGGCTTCGATCTTAAAAGAATTAAACCGGGATGCCATCTATTCCGATGCCACATCTTACGAATTTTAAAAAAAAGAAGCAGACTTCAAATATATCCGAAATCTCCCTCACCTGCTTATTGCGGACTTTAAGGGGATTCCTCCAAAATTTGAAGTCTGCCTGACTGTTAAAGACAGAAAATCTGTCGTCTGTTTCTCTTATTTCGACAATGAAAAACCACAGAGGGTTTTTATTAATATAACACGTTACATACTGCAAAGGAAATTCCGGCGGAAAGAAGAATCTTCAAAAGCAGGTGGACATCTTTTCCTTTCTTTTGCATATACAGCAATATTCCGTTTGCCATTAATACAATCAGCGTAACCAGAAATGCCGATTTATTCGGCCATCCCGGCTGTACAAGTCCCCGGATTCCCGAAGTATAAAGGGAAATTGCCACAGTAAGTAGAAGCCCGGAAATAATCGGTCGGATAAAATGTTTTACCACCGCAAAAATACGCAGATTTTCGTATTTCTCATACACACAGAACACCAGCTCAAAAATTGCACCGGATGCCGCCACACTGCAGGCAAATCCACTCAATGCGACCAAAAATCCGTCAGTAATGCTGTGGTTTAAATTATATCCGAGATCATATGCAATTCCCGTAAGAATCTTACAGAGAATTGAACCGGGTAGTGCATTGGCAACAGATACCACATTCCCATAAAAGTCCATTTTGCTAATCATGTTTCCTTCCACAAACAGACCCTGGGCAACAGAAAGATACGCATCTCCTCCACCAAAAGACATCACGGAAGAAAGCCAGCCCATCCCGACCAGACGTAAGGTTTTTATCGTCAAGAACATGGCAGGAAGGGATAAAATACAGACAAAACCAATCCAGAATGCAAACGATTTCGCAAGCCTTTTTACAGGAAATTTCTTCCTGTGTTTGCTTTCCATAACAGACTGCATGAGACCGGTTACGGACAAAATAACCATGACCAGGAGAATACCCGGTTTAAATTTAAGGGGAATAATATGGGCTTTCCCGGCACAAAGGAAATAACAAAGTGCAATAATTCCTGCAGGTACCGATCGTTTCAGACAACGGATATATCCTTTCGTAAATAAAATCACAAAAAATGCAGCTCCGAGAACCTGAATGATTGAAAGAGAAAAAATCGGTGCCATATCCAGATGAAATAATTCATAAATTCCCTTCTCTCCGGATAAAAGAAATACCGCTAAAATAATAAAGGCATATGCACAAGATTCTGTTTTACTTTTCCCCTGCTGAATCGTTCCCACTGCATATAAAAACAGGGTAAGCATAATAAACGCAGATATCCCCATTGACAGGTAATTAATCTGTGTTTTCACCATATCACCCGCACTGGTTATCACTGCCTGGAGCAGCACAGTAAGCAACGCTCCCGGCAGTGCCATTGCTGTAGCCGCCGCAATCATGCCTCTTGTACCGGCCGTCTGTTTGCCGATTCCTGATGCAATCTCCACCGGAAGGGCTCCCGGCGTGATACTGGCAATCATGACATCATCGTTAAACTCTTCTTCAGTTATGATTTTATCCTTCTCCACGACCTCGTCCTCAATTACCGGAATCAGTGCGCTTCCTCCCCCGAATCCGATAAATCCGATCTTGATCATCGTTCCGATCATGGAAATAAATTTCTTAACCTTCATACTTTAATTTTTTTATCCTGCCCTGTAATATGTCTCCATTTTCTTCTAATGCGGAACAGCAAAGCGGTTTTTTCTATTTCTTCCATTTTTTTCTTCTGTTTTTCCACCTCTTTGGAAAGATATTCAATTGTATGCCGACATTCCTCACATTTCTGATTCAGACTGTTAATCACCTGTCCATATACAAGAATCGTATCTACCAGCAACTGTTCTGGATCAATCTTATAAACAGGATAATCTTTTATATCATCATAAAATAATCTTCCGTCTTCTCTTCCAAAAAATTCTCTGGCCAGCTTACTGTTTGACTCATCAAATCGTTCCATGAACTGCTGTTGTTCACCCTCTTCAAAAAATGTTACTTTTTTATAATTTTCTTCAAACAATTTCTGATCCTGAATTTTTTTCATGCTGCTGATGAGGAAATTACGATTATTTTTAAATTCCGGCAGATGATTAAGAATCTTTTTCATCTCCAGATAATCTCCTTCAAAGCTGGTATTATAGACTGCCTGTTCAACAACAAATCCATCTTCCATTTTCAATCCGAAAATATCAAGGAAATCCTCCTGTATTGTATGGTTTTCTCCCCGAAACTGCTGTTTTTCAAAAACACGGAGAATCAGCGAGTCTTTTCCCACAATATCTGCCAGATGTCTCATATAAGAATAATAATCCAGCGGATAATTCAGAAATACAGGAAGTGTAAGATACTGATGGAAATCATACTGTGCACCTTCCTTAATCTTTTGTGCCCAGTGAGACTGAACAAACAAATCCTGTCTGCGAAAATATACAATAATTTTCAGATCAAACCCGGCTTCATCCAGATCTTTCTTCAATGTCTCCCAAAAATGATTCCGGTCTAAAATACTCTGTCTCCAAATTCCCTCATCGGATAAAATAATCGTGGAAAATTTCTTTCCGATTTCTTTGAGCTGTTCAATTCCTTTCTTGTAATCCTCCTGTTCTTTGCTAAACATTCGATTACCCTGCTCATCTTTGTAACAGGTAGTTACAAGAAAATGAGCATTTCTATGGACACCGACTCCCGGATACCGAAATCCCAGATCCGGGTAACAGATTCCATGTTTATTTAATATTTCTTCATTAACCGGCAGGAAATTTTGTAATGCGGTCGTCCCTGTTTTGGGCGTCCCGATATGCAAATAAATAGTCGGCATTTTTCTTCTCCTCTCAACCAAGCTCTTCTTCCAGCTGTCTCATCAATTCATCGACACATTCCTCTAAGGACATTTTACTGGTATCAATCGTGATCTCCGGATTTTCCGGCACTTCATACGGGCTGGAAATTCCGGTAAAGTTCGGAATCTCTCCGGCACGTGCTTTCTTATAAAGGCCCTTCACGTCTCTCTTTTCACATTCTTCAACCGGTGTGCTTACATAGACTTCGATAAAACTGTCATCACCGATAATATCCCTTGCACTCCTTCTATCACGGACATAAGGGGAAATGAAAGAGGTAATCACGATAAGACCTGCATCATTCATCAATTTGGAAACCTCTGCAACACGACGGATATTTTCAATACGGTCTGCTTCTTTAAATCCAAGGTTCTTATTCAGACCCATACGGACATTATCCCCATCTAAAAGCATCGTGTGTTTTCCAAGGGCAACCAGTCTCTTTTCCAATTCATTGGCCAGAGTGGATTTTCCGGAGCCGGAAAGTCCTGTCATCCAGATTGTCTTTGGAGTCTGTCCTTTCTGCTGTGCCCGGAACTGTCTTGTGAGGTCCATTTCATGCCAGGTAAGATTATCCGTACGTCTTAATGAATGCATGATCACACCACATGCAGAAGTCATATTTGTAATTCTGTCAATGAGAATCAGGGAACCAAGTGCATGGTTTTCCTTAAATTTTTCAAAAACGATCTTATCGGAGACGGAAATATCACAGGCTGCTATTTCATTTTTATATATTGCATCGGCATGTACTTCATTTCCGGTATTTACATCGATCTTATACTTAATATTCATGACAACCGCCGGAACCAGCTTCGTCCCCAGCTTTAACAGATAATTCTTTCCTGCCACAAGACGGTCATCATCCATCCATAGAAGCTTTACGGTAAATAAATTGCCCACAGCAGGCTTCGTATTATGAACAAGAACACATCCCCGTGAAACATCCACTTCCCGGTCAAGGGAAATAGTCACTGCATGTCCACGACTGCTTTCTTCCACTTCTTTTCCAGCATCAAGAATTCCCTTTACCTCTGCTTTCTCATTCGAAGGCAGGGCAACGACCTCATCCCCGACATGAATTTTACCGGATTCAATCTGTCCCTGGAATCCACGGAATGTACGGTCCGGACGACATACCCTCTGTACCGGCATGGTAAATCCTTTTTCCTGCGTTTCTTCATGCACATCAATATTTTCTAAATAGGTAAGAAGGGACTCTCCCTTATACCATGGCATCCGCGCCGATTTCACGGTAATATTATCTCCCTCTGTCGCCGAAACGGGAAGGATCTTAATTGATTTATAATCATACTCTGCCGCCATCATCCGGATTTCTTTTTCAATCTTTTCAAAACGGTTGGCATCGTAGTTGATCAAATCCATCTTATTTACCGCAAACACAAAATGTTCAATTCCCATAAGAGAGCAGATTCTCGTATGGCGTCTCGTCTGCACCAGCACACCCTGGGTGGCATCCACCAGAATGACCGCCAGTTCTGCAAAAGACGCTCCTACTGCCATATTTCTTGTATATTCTTCATGGCCGGGTGTGTCTGCCACAATAAACGAACGATTCTCTGTCGTAAAATAACGATACGCCACATCTATTGTGATTCCCTGCTCTCTCTCTGCCATCAGACCGTCAAGAAGAAGGGAATAATCAATCGCACCACCACGGGAACCCACCTTGCTGTCCAGCTCCAGTGCTTTTTCCTGGTCTGCAAATAACAGCTTGGCATCATAAAGCATATGTCCAATCAGTGTAGATTTTCCATCATCCACACTTCCACAGGTAATAAATTTAAGAAGACTGTTCATTTTAGAAATAACCCTCCCTCTTTCTCTTTTCCATGCTGGCCGCTCCGCCATCACTGTCAATAACCCGGCTCGTTCTCTCGGAAGATACCGCACTTAATGTTTCATCAATAATCTTATCCAGAGTATCTGCCTCACTCTCAATACCTCCGGTTAATGGATAACATCCGAGCGTACGGAAACGAATCTTTCCATGCTCAATCTTTTCTCCCTCGCGGAGTCTCATTCGATCATCGTCTACCATAATAATGTTGCCGTCTCTTCGTACAAAAGGCCGGTCTGCGGCAAAATAAAGAGGAACAATGTCAATATTTTCCCGTTTGATATACTGCCAGATATCTTTCTCCGTCCAGTTCGAAATCGGAAAAACTCTCATCTCTTCGCCCTGATTAATCCTCGTATTATAAAGCTTCCACATCTCCGGTCTCTGGTTCTTTGGATCCCAGGCATGACTGGAATTACGGAAAGAAAAGATTCTCTCCTTGGCTCTGGATTTCTCCTCATCTCTTCGCCCTCCGCCGAATGCTGCCGTAAAACCATATTTATCAAGAGCCTGCTTTAATGCCTGTGTTTTCATAATATCTGTGTAGGAAGAGCCATGGTCAAAAGGGTTAATTCCCTTCTTTACTCCGTCTTCATTAATATATTCTATCATATCCAGACCATATTTTTTAGCAGTCCTGTCCCTGAATTCAATCATCTCCTTAAACTTCCATGTTGTATTCACATGAAGGAAAGGGAACGGTGGCTTTTCAGGATAAAAAGCCTTTAACGCCAGATGCAGCATAACAGAAGAGTCCTTACCGATAGAATATAACATAACCGGTTTCTCACATTCTGCCACAACTTCACGCATAATATATATCGCTTCTGCTTCTAACTCATCAAGATGGGTCATATCACTCATGATTTGCACTCCTTACATATAAACTGGCAAATCGGTCTGAAAACCAATTTTCATCCAATTGTTACAAAAATATTACATAATACTATATTATATTATTATTTCCCTGAAATCGCAATATAAATCTTATCGAAAAGTAATTTTCTTTCTCATTCTTTTTTTAGCCCTGCATATACTAAAGTACATTTTATCATTCTCTCATTGTATTTTGTCGAATGAAATGATAAAATAGAAGTCCACTACATAACAGGGGAGGTGGCACTTATGAGTAAACTTACAGTATGTATGTACGGGGCAGCCAGTGATCAGATTGACAAAATCTATCTGGACGGAGCAAAAGAACTGGGAAAAGAAATCGCACTTCATGATTTTCGTCTGATCTACGGTGGCGGTGCCAGCGGTGTGATGGGAGCCTGTGCAGAAGGTGCCCTCACTAATGGAGGAGAAGTTACCGGTGTAATACCTAGTTTTATGAACAATTTTGAACCAATTAAAAAAGACTGTACAGAACTGATTCAGACAGAGACGATGGGCATTCGCAAGGAGATTATGGAAAAAAACGCGGATGCTTTCATCATCGCGCCCGGAGGTATCGGTACTTTCGATGAGTTTTTTCAGATTCTTACTTTGACAGAATTAGGAAGGAGTCAGAAACCGATTGTTATCTTTAACTGCAATGGTTTTTACGATGACACCATCGCTCTCATTCACAAGCTGATCTCCATGAAATTTATCCGCCCGGCCGTTGAAACATTATTTACCGTATGTAAGACACCAGAAGAAGTCATTCATGCCATAGAATGGCTGACCAGTCAGTAAAAATAACGTTTTTCCCATGAAATAACCAAGAGGGAGTGCACAATCCACTCCCTCTATTTTAAATCTTTTCCTGCATCCGTCTTTTCCAATTTATCTTCCCATTTTCTCCTTCTCATAATACCATACAACAATTTTGTCTCTATCTTATTTATTATATCACACTATTTATTCCTTTAAATGTAATATTTAGTAAAATCCTACTATGCTATTATAAATAAATATTCTTTTAGAAATCTGAAAAGATAAAGAAAAAAGCATCGCGATTATCAGCTCTCGGCAGTTGGGCGACACTCTCTTCTTATTCCATTTCCGGTTTTATAAAAACGGGGTTTCCATCCATTTTTTTGCCTCTTCATCCATTGGAACCAATTCCTTATCATTTACCGACGGCTCCTTCACAAAAATCATCTTTGTCCCTGCCTCAGATTTCTGGACATAGGTTGTACCCGGAAAAGTTACAAAAAAATCTCCCGCCTTATATTCATAAATTTCCCTTGTGTCAAGATCCATATACTGGGTCCGCCCACTTATAATATAAGCATACTCGATCACCTTTGAGTGGCGGTGTGCCGGCTCTCCGGAAAACGTATCATAAGCTGTCAGACCAACTTCGATATTCTCTGATCTCACAAAGGGAAGTTTCTGCGGTTTTTTCAGATTTCCCACAAAATACTGTCTTCGTTCTCCCTCAAAAGCTTCGGAAATCTCCTCGCTCCGGATTGTCAAAAATTCAGCCATCCTGTTCCTCCTGTTCTTGTTTTCCGAATCAGGCTTCCTCAATTTTTCGAATCTGATCCACTCTTCTTTCGTGTCGTCCACTACCGATATACTCAGCTTCAAGCCATGCGTCCACGATTGCCTTTGCCATCTCCACACCGACAATTCTTGCACCAAATGCGATAATATTGGCATTGTTGTGTTCCTTCGTAAGACGTGCGGAAACCGGCTCACTGACAGCGGCAGCCCGCACACCCTTTACTTTATTTGCCGCAATGGAAATTCCGATTCCTGTTCCGCAGATTAGTACACCAGCATCCACCTCCCCACCAGCAACAGCACGACCGACTTTTTCTCCGAAAATCGGATAATCACAACTTTCCGTGGAATCTGTTCCGTAGTTTACTACCTCATAGCCCTTTCCCTCGAGGTACTCCTTTATCGCATTTTTCAAATCGACTGCTGCATGATCATTTCCAATCCCAATTACTTTAATATCTGACATGGCTTCCTCCATTTAAAATGAGATACCCGTGGAAACTGCCTTTTTCCCGACAGCTCTCACGGGTTTTTGTTATTTTTCGGATATTATATCATCTATTTGTTATTATGTTCAACTGTTTTATGTACAATTTCTCTCATCTGTGGCCATGTTTCCATGTATCTGTCCATATAGAATTTATATTCTTCATGCGCTTCCATATTCGGAATATATTCTTTATCCACACGGATCATACTGTCAGCAGCCTCTGCAAAATCCGGATAGATTCCCACACCGACTGCTGCAATAATACAGTCACCAAGGCATCCTGCACTCTGATTTTCTACGGTAGTATACATTGGAACACCAATAATGTCCGCATGCATCTGCATCCAGAAATCAGACTGGGCAAGACCACCGCAGGCATAAATTTCCTTAACATCATATCCGGCTTTTTTCATACTGAGGATACAGTGATTTGCCCCGTAGGCAACCCCTTCATACACGGCTCTTGCCATATGGGCCGTTGTGGTACCGATAGATAAGCCCCAGAACATTCCTCTTGCCTTGGAATCAGCATATGGTGCACGGTTCCCCTGGAAATAATCCATCATGACAAGGCCATCACACCCAATCGGAACACTTGCTGCCTTTTCCGTGATCAGATCATAAATATTCATATTTCGGTTTATGGCTTCCTGCGTCCAGGAACCCGGAATCAGATTATTTTTGAACCAGGTAAGAATTGCTCCCGCTGCTGTCTGTCCACCCTCTAAAAGGCTGGTTCCATCATACATACAGTTCGGATATGTTCCGTTCACACCATCTACATGGAATTCCTCTTCGGACAGTCCCAACAGACAGGTGGAAGTACCACCAATTAATGTCATACCATTTGGTCTTACACCACCAACACCGAACATGCAGGCATTGCAATCTGCTGTACCTTCCACAACGACGGTTTTTACACTTAAACCAAAGGTTAACGCTGCCTCTTTGCTGACATTTCCAACAATCTCTCCCACTTTAAGAACAGAATCCGGGAATTTATCAATCACATCGTCAAGACCAACTGCGTTGTAAAAATCAACCGGATATCCACCGTTCTTGTCATCATAATTCCAGCGGAATGCGGCAATGGACATGCTGACCGTTTTTCTTCCGGTCAATTTCCAGTTCAGCCAGTCTTCAAATTCCATGATTGTTTTTGTCTTTTCCCAGTTTTCCGGCTCATTCTTTTTTACCCACATACATTTCGGTACCATGGTATCTGCCCGGAATCCCGGTTTATAAAACTTCGTGGCATCAAACTGATCACGAATGGAATCAATATAAGCCGCCTCCTCGGACGCACGCACATCCATCCAGAGAATCGGAGGTCTTACAGACTCGTCATTTTCATCCAGGTAAACCATTGTATTTGTCGTCGCATCGCAGGTAATGGCAACCACGCTGTCCGGTCCGATTCCCGCTTTCTTCATACATCCCGGAATCGCCTTCTTCAGTGCTTCAAACCATTCCTTATCATCCTGCTCTGCCCATCCGTTTTTCGGATACGTCGTTCCATACTCCTCAACGTGATAAGCACGATTCTGTCCACGAAGGTCATAAAGTGCAACCCTTACGCTTCCTGTTCCTGCATCGATCCCCATTAAATATTTTGCCATGTCGTAACTCCTTTCCCCAAAGAAAATTTATGTTTTTTATTCTTCGTTTTCAAAATCAATAATTCTTTGTACTTTCTCCACAGACCTGCAGTTTGGATCCCACTCTACAGACAAATATTCTTTCACCAGCTGTTTTGCCAGTTCAATCCCAATAACCTGGGCACCCATGGTAATAATATTGGCATGGTTGGAAAGCTGTGCTCT
>JALFIK010000049.1 GCA_022776205.1 Eubacterium sp. | reverse complement strand
ATTTGAATATTATAACCTCTTTTTTTATAAAGATAAAAAAATAATGTTATGATTATAGAGTAAATAAAAAAGAAGAAACCGTAAAATAGACGAAAAAAATAGAAGTATAAAGGTAGAGAAAATGAAAAAACTGTGAATTTACCATAGAAACTGTCGTTAATGAAAAAATAATCTGATAATGTTGTTGCAAATGTCAGGACATTGTGATAAGATTAACACATATCGTACTAGAAATATTCTAGCCAAGTAACTATCAAAAGACTGATATTTAAAAATGGAGGAATTAAACTATGGCAAAGAAAGTTGTATTAGCAGGTGCTTGTCGTACCGCAATCGGAACAATGGGTGGCGAATTAAGCACAGTTCCAGTAGCACAGTTAGGTAAGATTGTTATTGAAGAAGCATTAAAGAGAGCCGGTGTGAAACCAGAGCAGGTAGATGAAGTATTAATGGGATGCGTACTTCAGGCTGGACAGGGACAGAACGTTGCTCGTCAGGCTTCTATCTATGCAGGTCTTCCTGTAGAAGTACCGGCTACCACAATTAACGTTCTTTGTGGATCTGGTCTTAACTGTATTAACCTGGCTGCTGAAAAGATTCTTGCAGGAAGCGCAGATATCGTTGTTGCAGGTGGAATGGAAAGTATGTCCAGAGCACCATACCTTGTAGATCAGGGACGTTTTGGATACAGAATGGGTAATGCTGTATTAAAGGATTCCATGATTTCCGATGGTTTAACAGACGTATTTAATAATTACCACATGGGAGTTACAGCGGAAAACGTTGCAGAACAGTGGGGAATTACAAGAGAAGAATTAGATGAGTTTTCCGCTAATTCACAGCAGAAAGCCTGCAAGGCAATTGAAGAAGGAAAATTCAAAGATGAGATCGTTCCTGTTGAAGTTAAGCTGAAAAAGAAAACAGTAATCGTTGATACAGATGAGGGTCCACGTCCTGGAACAACAAAAGAAAGTCTTGCTAAATTACGTCCGGCATTTAAGAAAGATGGTATTGTAACTGCTGGTAACGCTTCCGGAATTAATGATGGTGCTGCAGCAATCATCGTAATGAGTGAAGAAAAAGCTAAAGAATTAGGCGTAACACCTATGGCAACATGGGTAGGCGGCGCTTTAGGCGGAGTTGATCCTTCCATCATGGGTGTAGGACCGATCGCTTCTACAAGAAAAGTCTTTGCAAAAACAGGTCTTACAATTGATGATATTGACTTATATGAAGCAAACGAAGCTTTCGCTGCTCAGTCTATCGCAGTAGGAAGAGATCTTGGATTTGATTTAAGTAAATTAAATGTAAACGGTGGAGCAATCGCTCTCGGACATCCGGTTGGAGCATCAGGATGCCGTATTCTTGTTACATTATTACATGAGATGCAGAGACGCGATGCCAAGAGAGGTCTTGCTACTCTTTGTGTTGGTGGTGGAATGGGCTGCTCAACAATCGTTGAAAGAGACTAATTACGACTAATTACATAGTATAGTTTCCGGGTCTGCCCGTGCAGATCCGGATTTACTGGCATCATGAGTAAGTAAAGTGGGAAGCAGGAAAGTGCTTGCCACTTTGTTGTACCACATATCCGGTTAGTATTCCTGAAAGGAGAATTGTACAATGGGATTTGTAGATTATGAAGTTGATGGACAGGTTGGTATTATTACTATTAATCGTCCAAAGGCACTGAATGCATTAAACAGTGAAGTATTAGATGATTTAGAAGGTGTTCTCAACGGTGTTGATCTTGATGTGATCAGATGTCTCATCATTACAGGTGCCGGAGAGAAATCTTTTGTTGCAGGTGCAGATATCGCACAGATGAGTACATTATCTATCGAGGAAGCTGCAGCATTCAGTAAAAAAGGAAATGACCTTTTCAGAAGAATTGAAACATTACCAATTCCGGTAATTGCTGCTGTTAACGGCTTTGCATTAGGTGGTGGCTGCGAGATTTCCATGAGCTGTGATATCAGACTTTGCTCTGAAAACGCAGTGTTCGGTCAGCCGGAAGTAGGTCTTGGAATTACACCTGGTTTTGGTGGAACACAGAGACTTGCCCGTATCGTAGGACCGGGAAAAGCAAAACAGATTATTTATACTGCCCGCAATATTAAAGCTGCAGAGGCATACAGAATCGGTCTGGTAAATGAAGTTTACCCAATCGAAGAGTTAATGCCACAGGCTAAGAAGATGGCAAAGACAATTGCAAAGAATGCACCAATTGCAGTACGTGCAAGTAAAAAAGCAATCAATGACGGACTGGAAGTTGGAATGGATGAGGCAATTGTAATTGAAGAGAAATTATTTGGCAGCTGCTTTGAAACAGAAGATCAGAGATATGGAATGGCATTCTTCCTTGACAAAAACAAGGATAAAGTAAAAGAACCATTTAAAAACTGCTAATTAATCTTTATTAATAATATTTTATATTTTATCAGGAGGTCATCATAATGAAAGTTGGAGTTATTGGTGCAGGTACAATGGGATCAGGTATTGCTCAGGCTTTTGCACAGACAGAAGGCTATGAAGTATACTTATGCGACATCAATGATGAGTTCGCGGCAAACGGAAAGAAGAAAATTGCAAAAGGTTTTGAAAAGAGAGTTGCAAAAGGAAAAATGGATCAGGCAAAAGCTGATGCAATCCTTGCAAAGATCACAACCGGAACAAAAGATATCTGTACAGATGCTGATTTAATTGTGGAAGCAGCTCTGGAAGTTATGGAAGTAAAACAGCAGACATTTAAAGAATTACAGGATATCGTTCCTGCAGAATGTATGTTTGCAACAAATACTTCCTCCCTTTCCATTACAGAAATCGGTGCAGGTCTTGACAGACCGGTCATCGGAATGCATTTCTTCAATCCAGCTCCGGTTATGAAATTAATTGAGGTTATCGCAGGTCTTAATACACCGGAAGAAATGGTTGATAAGATCTTTGAAATTTCAGAAGCAATTGGAAAGACTCCTGTTCGTGTTGAAGAGGCAGCCGGATTTGTTGTTAACAGAATCTTAGTTCCGATGATCAATGAAGCAGTTGGAATTTATGCAGCCGGTGTTGCTTCTGTAGAAGGTATCGATACTGCTATGAAATTAGGTGCAAATCATCCAATGGGACCTTTAGCATTAGGCGATTTGATCGGTCTTGATATCGTTCTTGCAGTTATGGATGTATTATACCATGAGACTGGTGATTCCAAATACCGTGCTCATCCGTTATTAAGAAAGATGGTTCGTGGTGGAAAACTTGGTCAGAAGACTGGCGTAGGATTCTACGATTACAGAAAGTAATAGAAAGTCTGATATGCCGTGGAGATATTTATGTACCTTCACGGCTTTAGGTGATTATGGATATAGTGCTCAATTTTATATATCCATAATCACTAACCAAACAATATAAATGGAGGAATGAAAATGGATTTCACATTAAGCAAAAAGCATGAAATGGCTAGACAGCTTTTCAAAGACTTCGCTGAGAACGAAGTAAAACCTCTTGCTCAGGAGGTAGATGAAACAGAACATTTCCCGGAAGAAACCGTTGCAAAAATGCAGAAATTAGGTTTTATGGGAATTCCGGTACCAAAGGAATATGGCGGACAGGGTTGCGATCCTTTAACATACATTATGTGTGTTGAAGAAATTGCAAAAGTTTGTGCTACAACAAGTGTTGTTTTATCTGGCCATACTTCTCTTTGCATTGATCCGATTCTCACTTTTGGTACGGAGGAGCAGAAACAGAAATATGTTGTTCCTCTGGCTAAGGGAGAAAAATTAGGTGCATTCGCTCTTACAGAACCTGGTGCAGGTACAGATGCACAGGGTGTACAGACAAAAGCTGTTTTAGATGGAGACGAATGGGTATTAAACGGATCAAAATGTTTCATTACCAATGGTGAATATGCGGATGTGTACATTGTAATCGCAATTACGAGTGTGGATACAGATGCAAGAGGAAGAAAGAAAAAGAGATTTTCAGCATTTATTGTAGATAAAGGAACACCGGGCTTCACATTTGGAACGAAAGAAAAGAAAATGGGTATCCGTGGTTCAGCTACATATGAATTAATTTTCCAGGATTGCCGTATTCCGAAAGAAAATCTGCTTGGAACTATGGGTAAAGGTTTTGCCCTTGCCATGCATACACTGGACGGAGGACGTATCGGTATTGCTGCACAGGCTCTTGGTATTGCAGAAGGTGCTTTAGATCTCACAATCAACTATGTAAAAGAAAGAAAACAGTTCGGAAGAGCTCTCTCCGCACAGCAGAATACACAGTTTGTACTGGCTGATCTTGCAACAAAGATTCAGGCTGCACAGCTTTTGGTTTACAGGGCAGCAATGGCGAAAGCTACAAAGAAAGTATACTCCGTTGAAGCAGCAATGGCTAAATTATTTGCAGCTGAAACAGCTATGGAAGTAACAACCAAGTGCGTACAGTTACATGGTGGTTATGGTTATATCAGAGAATACGATGTAGAACGTATGATGCGTGATGCTAAGATTACAGAAATCTACGAAGGAACATCAGAAGTTCAGCGTATGGTTATTTCTGGCAGCTTATTGAAATAAGGAGGGAAAATACTGTGAAAATTGTAGTATGTGTTAAACAGGTACCTGATACAAAAGGTGGAGTTAAGTTTAAACCAGACGGAACTCTTGACAGAGCTGCAATGCTTACTATCATGAATCCGGATGATAAGGCAGGTCTTGAAGCTGCCCTTAGATTAAAAGATCAGTTTGGCGCAGAAGTAACTGTAGTTACTATGGGTCTTCCAAAAGCAGAAGAAGTTCTTCGTGAGGCAATGGCAATGGGTGCTGACAAGGGAATTCTTGTAACAGACCGTGTTTTAGGTGGAGCAGATACATGGGCAACATCTACAACTCTTGCCGGAGCAATCAGAAATCTTGATTATGATTTAATCATCACAGGACGTCAGGCAATTGATGGAGATACCGCTCAGGTAGGACCTCAGATTGCAGAACATCTTGATCTTCCTCTGATTTCCTATGCACAGGATATCAAAGTTGAAGGAGACAGTGTGATTGTTCAGCGTCAGTATGACGACAGATATCATGTATTAAAAGCAAAAATGCCATGTGTTATTACAGCACTTTCCGAGTTAAACGAACCTCGTTACATGACTCCGGGTGGAATTTTTGATGCCTATGATGCAGAAATTACTACATGGGGAAGAAAAGACCTTAAAGATGTTGATGACAGCAATATCGGTCTTGCAGGATCTCCTACTCAGATCGCGAAGGCATCTGATAAAGTACGTAAGGGTAAAGGTGTCATGATGACAGCGGAAACACCGGAAGAAGGCGTTGATTACATCATGGACAAACTGTTAACAAAGCATGTTATCTAATTGTAAAGGAAATGTGGTGAATAGAATGAATTTAGAAGAATATAAAGGTGTATTTATCTATGCTCAGCAGGTTGACAATAAAATTGATTCCATCGCTTTAGAATTACTTGGAAAAGCAAATGACCTTGCTGCAGATTTAGGAACAGACGTAACAGCAGTTTTAATCGGTTCCGATGTGAAGGGACTTGTTGACGAACTCGCTGAATACGGTGCAGATAAAGTAATCGTAGTTGATGACCCTGAATTAAAAGAATACAGAACAGAGCCGTATACACATGCACTGGCATCTGTAATTAATGAATACAAACCGGAAATCCTTCTGGTTGGTGCTACAGCAATCGGGCGTGATTTAGGTCCTCGTGTATCTGCCAGAGTTGCTACAGGTCTTACAGCGGACTGTACCGTTCTTGAAATTGGTGATTTCAAGGCTCGTGGAGATAAAGAACCTCGTAAAGGACAGTTATTAATGACTCGTCCGGCATTTGGCGGAAACACAATCGCGACAATTGCCTGCCCGAACCATCGCCCACAGATGGCAACAGTTCGTCCTGGTGTAATGCAGAAAAAAGAGCCGGTTAAAGGTGCTAAGGCCGAAGTAATCGAATTCAATCCTGGATTTGAG
>JALFIK010000031.1 GCA_022776205.1 Eubacterium sp. | reverse complement strand
ATCAAATGGTGGAATATATTTTAAAAGAAGCCAGAAGTCTATCTTTAAATAAAGAGGATTATCATTATTCAGTGGCAGACGACCTGGTCAATTATGTGTCAGCGATTGAACAGACAGAAACATTACAAAAACAATTTCCGGACAATCGACCTTTATATCAAAAAGCAGATGGAACTTATACAACGCTCGAAACAGATTGTCCTTTGAAGGATGAGTATGATTACAGCCTTACGGAAAATTATCTGCGAAGTATTACTGCCCGGAAATTACAGGATGCGATAGAAATTACAAAGCCGGAGCTGCTTTCAAACCGCCTTCGAACAATTCGTGCCAGACTGGATAAAACGACATTTGTTTATAATGGGTCTGATCAGATTCCAAATGTTATCGTGACAGATGATACTGGCACAAAAGTTCCACAAAATGGATATACAATTGTCTGTTTAGCTAATCGGAATGCCGGAACGGGCCATATGATAATAACGGGAAAAGATTATTATAAAGGTACCTGCAATTTGACGTTTTCGATTGCAAAAGCCTCTCAGGAAATTACATTATACACTCAGGGTTATACAACAAAAGCAGGTGCTCTGCCCCAATATATAAAAGCAGTGTCAAATGGAGACGGAAGAATAATCTACAGCTCGTCAGATTCAGCTGTTTTAACTATTTTTGAGAATGGAAAAGCGGTACCTAAAAAAGCGGGAAAAGTATGGGTTAGCATAAAAGCCCTGGAAGGAACAAATTATCTTCCTTCAAAAGAATATAAGATACAGGTTACCGTTAAACCGAAAAAAACAAAACTGATGGCTTTGAAAACAAAGAAAGCACGAAGTTTAACGGTTTCCTGGAAAAAAGGAAATGGGGTATCCGGATATGAAGTTTGGATATCTACGAATGCAAAATTCCGTAAAGGTCTCAAAAAACGTTTCATAAAAAAGGCAAAAACAACATCAGTTTCCTTTAAGAAGCTTAAGGCAGGAAAGAAATACTATGTAAAAGTACGTACCTGGCAGAAAAGCAGAGGTGGGATTGTGTATAGCGACTGGAGTTCTGTAAGAAAGATAAAAATAAGACGTTGAAAAATTACGAGAGTAAGTGGAGGCGGATAAAAATGAGCTTAAAAAGTATTCTTCACGTTGTGGGACAGGCTCTTTCTGTTCCCTGTATGGTTGTATTATTGATTCTTATGATCATTACCGTGCTGCAGGTGGGACATGTCATTGCAGAGAGTTTTTTTGAGCGGAAACATCAGAAAGTTGATGGGATTTCCCTTGTAAAGAAAATGCAGGGGAAGGACAATAAAGATAAACGCAGTATTATCGAAAACAGTGGATTGTATCCAAGAGAGAAGGAAATTCTTTTCGAATTATTTGATCAGGAAAGATTAACAGAAGAGATGAAGAAGGCAATTGCTCAAAAATTGCTGGAGGAGCAGGAAGCACATTACGGAAGGATTTTAAATATTACTGAAACGGTAGTGAAGCTTGGGCCAATGTTTGGACTCCTCGGCACTTTGATTCCGCTTGGCCCCGGAATTGTAGCTTTGGGGCACGGGGACACAATGACTTTATCAAGTTCCATGGAAACTGCTTTCGATACAACGATCGCGGGTATGATTAGCGCAGCTGTGTGCAGTGTCCTTTCCGGAATCCGTAAAAGATGGTATGCCAGAAATATTGAGAATGTAGAACTGCTCATGGAAGGCATTTTGCAGGAGGAGCAATTATGATTCGTAAAAATGGTTTAAGAAGTGGGAAGAATCATTTCTGGGAAAGAGAAACAAATCCTATGGAAGGTGTGGCAAATCTGGTGGATGCTATGCTCGTGCTGGCCTGTGGTCTGATGATGTCGGTGATCATGTTCTATAATGTAGATTTGAAAGGTTCAGCTGTGCAGCTCGAAAAAGACAATATTAAGGAAATACAAAACTATGGCATTGTCGATGAAAAAGGAAACGTCAGTGGGGGATATGAATCGGTAGGAAGTGTGTATGAGGATAAAAAAACCGGAAAAATATATATTGTCCGTCCGAAAGAACAGAAAGAATCCCCGCAATCGGAACAGAATAAGTAGGTATGTTTCTTTAAAATCTTGAAGAGAATCTATCCGTTGTTTTCGTTGAAAAAAGAAAAAGAATCTGCTACACTTTTTTTATAAGAGAAACGGAACAAAAATATAATAAGGAGGTAGCAGAATATGAATTATAAGATTTTAGGAGAGACACTTCCGGTTGTAATCTGTGAACTTGAAGGGGGAGAGAAGATGATCACGGAAGGCGGTGGCATGGCCTGGATGTCCCCGAATATGAAGATGGAAACATCGACGAACGGCGGGATAGGTAAGGCCTTTGGCAGATTGTTTTCCGGTGAGAAGATTTTCCAGAATATTTATACGGCAAAGGGCGGTCCGGGAATGATTGCATTTGCTTCGAGTTTTCCGGGTTCGATAAAAGCCTTCGAGGTAGCACCGGGACAGGAAATCGTTTTGCAAAAAAGTGCCTTTCTGGCCAGTGAGGCCGGTGTGGAACTTTCGGTGTTTTTTAACAAGAAATTAAGTTCCGGACTATTTGGCGGCGAGGGATTTGTTATGCAGAAAGTAAGTGGCCGGGGCATGGTTTTTGCGGAATTTGATGGTCATGTGGTGGAATATGCTCTGTCAGCCGGGCAGCAGATCGTGGTGGATACGGGTCATCTTGCTGCCATGTCGGCCGATTGCAGAATGGAAATTCAGACAGTACCGGGTGTGAAGAATATGCTGTTTGGCGGCGAGGGAGTTTTTAACACAGTAATTACAGGGCCGGGCCATGTATGGCTGCAGACCATGCCAATTAGTAATGTGGCAGGTGTTCTTAAGCCATATATTGTTCCGCAGGAGAAGTAGGAGAATGGTTATCGAAGATTCTTTTTTGCAGGATTATTGATGATACTGCCATCTTCTTTAAATCGGGAGCCATGGCACGGACAGTCCCATGTGTGTTCGTTCCGGTTCCATTTCAGGGCACATCCTAAATGGGAACACCGGGGGCATGTGGGGGTGAGCAGATTTACGGTGGATTCTGCCATATTAATAAAAAGTTGTGATTTTAACATATTTCGGCTGGGAGAGAATATTTCTTCCCAGTCGTTTTTTTTATGAAGAATCATGTCAGTAAGAAGCATGGCGGCGATTATGGAAGAAGTCATTCCCCATTTCTGGAAGCCGGAGGCAGTATATAGCCATGGGGTGTTTTTCGAGTAACGTCCTATATAGGGAATCTGATCGAGCGGCATGCAATCCTGCGTCGCCCAGCAATATTTTTCCCTGGAATCCGGAAAATAGCAGGAGGCAAAATTTCTAAGCTCTGTCCAGCAGCCTCCTTTCCTGCCGGTCCGGTGACTTCCCCCACCAAGAAGTAACATATCACTATAATTTCGAAAAGACATACCTGATTTGTCGGCATCCACATAAATTCCTTTAAGGTCAGGGGCATTGTCCAGTGCAAGTACATAGGAACGATCCTGATATAATTTTAAAAAATAACTTCCCCGTTTATTTAAAAAAGGGAAATGGGTAGCTACAATGATCTGATCTGCGGTAATTTTTCCGTTTTTTGTGTATGCAGTATGCCTTTCGATAGATTCTACAAAAGTATTTTCACAAATATTTAACCCTTTTGATATTTCCGATAAGAATCTCAGAGGATGAAACTGGGCCTGAGCCGGAAAACATACGGCGCCTTCTGTCGGAAAGGGAAGCGGGAGTATCTTGGTAAATTTAGCGGAACCTCCCAGACTGTTTATGGCATGGACTTCTTCTTCCAGGTCCTTTCGATGATTCAAAGAATAGACATAAGAGTTTTTTTCTTCAAAATCACATGCAATTGTCTTACAGAGTAAACGATATGTTTCGAGAGCAGTCTGATTCGCCTGCAGATAAAGAGCCGCTTTTTCTTTTCCGAGCGTTTTGATAAGACGGCTGTAGATCAGTCGGTGATGGGAAGTAATTTTGGCGGTGGTATTTCCGGTAACACCCGTGCCTATTTTATTTCCTTCGACAAGAAGATATGGTATTCCCTTATTTTCTAACCAAAAGGCACATAATATTCCACACAGTCCCCCGCCGATTATAAGTACATCAGTTTTTTTGTCTTCCTGTAATGGTTGAAATTCCGGCATTTTGACTGAGCCGGTCCAGACGGATTGATTCATAGGACAATTCTCCTTTTCTTTTTTCTTTAGGATGAGAATTTTTTTTTGAAATATACAAAAATTAAAATATATTATATAAAAGCCGAATTTGTAATTAACAGGAAAATATGATACAAAAAATAGAACAAAAAAATACATTAATACAATATAAATATTTA
>JALFIK010000011.1 GCA_022776205.1 Eubacterium sp. | reverse complement strand
CTATTTAGAAAGAAGAAAAGAAATATTAAAGTATTTGAAAAATAATGGCACTGCTTCCGTACACCGTCTCTCAAAAGAGCTATATGCCAGTGAAGCAACTATCCGACGCGACCTGTCCAAATTAGAGGAGGAAGGCAAAATTAAAAGAACTTTTGGCGGCGCCGTTCTCGTCAATCTATTAAATAAAGAGATTCCTTTATCTCTGCGTGAACATGAGCATCCGGAAGAAAAGAAAATCATTGCATCCAAAGCAATCCATTATATTCACGACGGGTATACCATTTTTCTCGATGCATCATCCACCTGTTACTATCTTGCAGAGCAGCTGACAAATTACAGTGATCTTACTGTTGTGACAAACAGCCCAAAAACTTCTCTCGCCCTTGGTGTAAAAAATATCTCCTGCTATTGCAGCGGAGGTTTGCAGCTTCCAAACTCCATCGCCTATATTGGTATTAAAACCTGTGAATATTTTAAACGTTTCAATCCCGATGTTGTATTCATCTCCTGCCGTGGTTTATCTCCCGATGGTTACCTGTGTGATTCTTCCATAGAAGAAGCCGAGGTAAAGGAAGCACTTTTGTGTAATTCCGGGAAAAAAGTATTTTTGTGTGACAGCAGTAAATTTGGTCAGACATACCGGTACAATATTGCGCATATCAGTGAGATGGATATCATTATAACCGAGTCAAAA
This sequence comes from Eubacterium sp., assembly GCA_022776205.1. Classification (GTDB taxonomy): domain Bacteria; phylum Bacillota; class Clostridia; order Lachnospirales; family Lachnospiraceae; genus Anaerobutyricum. The sequence goes on along the minus strand of JALFIK010000011.1, from coordinate 15,301 downwards.
CTCCCATCTCGCTACCAAAAAATGTTGAAAAAATAACTTATATTTTCACAACGCAAAAAGAAAGCCATCGCAGTGAAAATTCATTCATATGCTCATCACTGCGATAGCTTCCTTATGTTTATTTTACTTTTAACAGTCTATTCATCAATTGGTCAACCGGTTTGATTCCCTCCGCCTAATGACAAACAGAGTCACACCCATCAGCAAAAATGCCACCGGAAGGGCAATCCATGCCGACTGGGTAAATCCGGCAACGATGTAGGAAACAAAGGAGACGGCCGCCACCAGCACCGCATAAGGCAGCTGGGTGGACACATGATTGACATGCTCACACCGGGCTCCTGCCGATGCCATGATCGTCGTATCAGAAATTGGGGAACAATGATCTCCACACACTGCTCCTGCCATACAGGCGGATATGGAGATGATCATCAGCTCGTGGGAAGACCCCGCAAAAACTGCCACCACAATAGGAATCAGGATACCAAAAGTTCCCCAGGAAGTTCCCGTGGCAAACGCCAGAAAACATCCCACGAGAAAGATCACTGCCGGAAGAAGCTTCTGGAGATCTCCGGCTACCATGGTCATTCCCGCTGCCACAAATTCCTTCGCACCCAGACTTTCCGTCATCGCCTTCAATGTCCAGGCCATCGTCAGAATAAGAATCGCCGGTACCATGGCACGGAATCCTTCCACCAGACAGTCCATACATTTCCTAAAAGAAAGTACCCTTCTGATCTGATACAAAAGCACAGTGATGAGCAGTCCGAAAAAACTTCCCACGGCCAGTCCCACTGAGGCATCACTCTGAGAAAAGGCAGTAATGAAATCCTCGCCTGAGAAAAATCCTCCTGTATACACCATTCCGATCACACAGCATATTACCAGGCTCATGATCGGAATGAGCAAGTCTATCACTTTTCCTTTCGGGTTTTCTTCCCGCTTCCGTTCTTCGCTTTTCAGCCGTCCCGTCGTGAAAAGATCCCCTTCGGCCGCATTTTTTTCATGAAGTGCCATCGGCCCGAAATCCATCTTCGAGACTACCATAAAGACCATCGTAAAAATCATGAGTAACGCATAAAAATTATAAGGTATGGCCCGCACAAAGAGGGCAAGTCCATCCTCTCCTTCCACAAATCCGCTGACTGCCGCCGCCCAGGAGGAAATCGGAGCAATGATACACACCGGTGCTGCCGTCGCATCAATTAAGAAGGCCAGCTTCGCCCTTGATACCTTATGCCCGTCCGTCACCGGACGCATCACGCTTCCCACCGTCAGGCAATTAAAATAATCATCGATAAAAATAAGTACCCCCAGGGCAATCGTAGCCAGCTGTGCTCCGGTCTTTGTCTTAATATGCTCGCCGGCCCACCGGCCAAAAGCCGCAGAACCGCCCGCATTATTCATCAGAGCAACAATTGTGCCGAGCACTACAAGAAATACGATAATTCCTACATTATACGTATTTGAGAGCACGGAAACAATCCCATCCTGAAAAACATGCATCACGGTCTTTTCAAAATGAAAATCCGAATACAAAAGTCCCCCGGCCACAATGCCGATAAATAAAGAACTGTAAACCTCCTTGGTGATCAGTGCCAGTACGATGGCAATCACCGGCGGAATCAATGCCCAAAAGGTGGCATACCGGGCCGGATGGCCGCCTCCCTCCTGTGCCGCCTGAACAACTGCCGGGCAGGACAGCAGGAAAAATATTCCCGAACACACTCCCTGCACTACTTTTTTCCCCTTACTTTTCCAAATTGTTTTCATAATTTCTTCTCCTGTTTTTTACAATCGAAGGCCAAGATCCGTTCCGGCCCTCTGTTCTTTCCTTATTTTACCACGGATACTATTGATTATCCATTAGAAGAATTTCCCTCTTGACAGATATTATTTTTCGTTTTATACTGGTTTTACATTATTCGAACATATGTTCATATTTTGAAAGGAGTGTATTGCCATGGACACTGGATCTGTTTATATTGCCATAGATCTCAAGTCCTTTTATGCTTCCGTAGAGTGCGTGGACCGGGGGCTCGATCCTCTCAGAGCCAATCTTGTGGTAGCCGATTCTTCCCGCACGGATAAGACGATCTGCCTTGCAGTCTCCCCCTCTTTGAAAGCGATGGGCATTCCCGGCCGTCCCCGTCTTTTTGAAGTCATACAGAAAGTCCGGCGTATGAATGCAGAGCATCCGGCACATACTATTTCTTATATTACCGCTCCGCCCCGCATGGCCCGATACATGGAGGTTTCCACCTCCATTTATGAGATTTATCTCCATTATGTTGCTCCGGAAGATATCCATGTCTACTCGATTGATGAAGTTTTTCTCGATGTCACTTCTTATCTTTCCACTTATCATATGAGTGCCAGGGAGCTTGCCATGACCATGATCCGGGATGTTTTGTCCCGGACCGGGATTACTGCCACTGCCGGAATCGGAACGAATCTGTATCTTGCCAAAGTTGCCATGGATATCGTTGCCAAACATGCTCCTCCGGATCAGGATGGTGTCCGCATTGCAGAACTTGACGAATACACCTATCGCCGGCTTCTGTGGGATCATGAACCCATCACCGATTTCTGGCGGGTTGGACCGGGTTACGCACGAAGACTTCAGCAGGTCGGTCTTTCCACCATGGGCGACATTGCCCGCTGCTCCATCGGAGAGCCCGGTTCCTACTATAATGAAGAGCTGCTCTACCGGCTCTTTGGTGTGAATGCCGAACTGCTCATCGACCATGCCTGGGGATACGAACCATGCACCATTGCCCAGATCAAAGCCTATCGTCCCCGGAATCATTCTGTTGGTTCCGGTCAGGTTCTTCCCGAACCCTGCTCCCATGAGCGGGCCCGCCTGATTGTAAAGGAAATGGCTGATCAGCTTTCCCTTGATCTGGTGGAGAAGGAACTTGTCACTGATCAGCTCGTACTGACCATAAGCTACGACCGGGAGAATCTGTCCGGTCAGAATGCCGACCGTTATCACGGGCCCGTCACCACGGATCACTACGGGCGGAAAGTCCCCGGGCATGCCCACGGCACCGGGAATCTTTCCTTCCCCACCAGCTCTTCCCGCCTTATTACAAAAGAGATGGCCGCTCTGTATGACAGGATCACTGACCCGGCTCTTCTGGTCCGGCGCATTACCATGTCCGCCTGCCATGTTATCCGGGAATCCGGGGACGTGACCATGCCGGAGCCGGAATTTGAACAACTTACCCTTTTTACCGATTATGAAAAGATCAGAAAGAAACGGGCCAAAGAACGGGAGAACCTTCTGCGGGAACGGAAACTACAGCAGGCTGCCCTCTCTATTAGAAAAAAATATGGAAAAAATGCTGTCTTAAAAGGGATGAATCTTTTAGACGGTGCCACTGCCAGAGAACGGAACTGTCAAATTGGCGGACACAAGGCATAAATGACATGAATAAGGAGATGATTCCATGACGAAAGATTCCCACCGCTACGACGATATGCTCCTTCTTCCTCCCCATCGTTCCCGCTCCCACCATCCCATGAAACTCTCAGACCGGGCTGCTCAGTTTGCGCCTTTTGCTGCCCTTACCGGCTATGAGGATGCCGTGAAGGAAGCAGCTCGCCTGACCGATGAGAAAATTCTTCCGGATGAAGAACAAAGGGAGTCTTTAGACCGGATACTTCAGAATCTTTTATCCCATCCACAGGAACATCCCGTCGTCTCTTTTACCTGCTTTATTCCGGACGCCCGTAAAAGCGGAGGCTCTTACACCACGATTACCGGCAGCATAAAAAGAGCAGATCCTGTCTCCCGGAAGATTATCCTCTACGCCGACAATGGCGTTTCCGACGGACAGGAGATTTTTCTGGATGATATTCTGGAAATCAGCGAAATATAACCTTCTACCTGCAAAGCTCCCGCACAGGCGATATCTCTCCCTCTGCTGCTAATTATGACTCAGAAGAATCCAGTTAGCCCGGAACAGACGCATGATATTCCAGTAGCCGGCACCCCGGAGGCCATATTCCTTTATCAGATCGAAGGTAGCCTGCATACTGCGCACATCTTCAAACCAGACCTCGTGCATTGTATCTTCTCTTTCATACAGATAAAACGGAGAACGGGCCGTTTCATCAAACCGGATTGGGGCGCCATATTCCACCGCCCTTTCCACTGCCTGCACATTCCCGATTGTTTCCGCTTTTGTCGTTCCCTTTACAAAGGGAAGTGGCCAGTCATATCCATAATTGGGAACGCCCAGATGTATCTTTTCCGGAGGAATTTCCGTAATGGCATACTCAACTACCTCCCTTACTTTATTAAGAGGGGCCACTGCCATGGGCGGCCCGTAAGTATATCCCCATTCATAAGTCATCAGAAGCACATAGTCTGCAATGGCCCCCAGAGCCGGATAATCCTTTCCCTCATAAAGAAGACCTGTCTGTGTTGCAGAAGTTTTGGGTGCCAGAGCCACTGATACGGGATAACCAAGTTCTGAAACCGCCGCCTTCATATAAGCAACAAAATCCACAAAAGCTTCCCTGTCCTCGGCCAGAATATATTCAAAATCAATATCGAGCCCTTCAAATTCTTTTTCCTCGATTTTTGCGATAATCTGATTTTTCAGATTTTCTCTGGCAGAAGGATTGTTTACTACCGCGGAAATCAGTGCATTGTTAAAATTTCCATCCGGACCAAACGGTGTCAGCACAAGTACAGGGGCGGTTGCAGAATCTTTTGCAAAAGAAATCATCCAGGAATCATCCAATGCCGGTGGAATCAGATTTCCTTCCTCCGTAAACCCATAAGAAAAAACATACAGATAGTCAAGATAGGGAAGCGTCTGCTCCAGAACCCAGGCATTAATATACGGATAAGCGTATCCACCCACATAAAAGGATGGACCACTTCCCTTCGCCTGCTCTTCCTCTCTTATCAGGAGCGCCTGACCGACCATCAGATTATACGGAGGAATCAGCTGGTTGTCATAAATAATCGTTTCAGGCAGAACACCGTATTTTGCCGCAATGGAATTTACGCTGTCCCCCTGTTCCACAACATAGATTGCCATAACATACCCCGAAAAAAATTGTTATACATATTATATTTTTTGTACATAAAAAAATTCCAGAAAGAATCCTATTATACAAAAAAACAGCCTGCGAAACTCTGTCCGCAGACTGCATTATTCTTTTCTAAACTCTGTATTTTATTCCATTCCAAGTCCTATTTTTAAATTTTTACGATCCGTCCACAGTAAGATTCCGGCAAGGATAACCGACAAAAGTTCTCCTAAAGGCAATGTAATCCAGATTGTAAATCCTCCGATGAGCATTGGCAGAACTAACAAAATAACGATTGGGAATACAATAGTCCGCAAAGTCGCCAGAATCGTTGCCCGGACACCATCGTTTAACGCAGTAAAAATAGCGGTAACCATGGTTCCTGCACCATAAAGCAGATAATTCAGGGAGAAAATCCAAAAAACTTTACTTGTCATATTATATACTGTTGTTCCCGGTTCGGTGTATAAAGAAATCACCGGATTTGCCAGCAGGCAGGCTGCTGCAAAAATAAGGACAGAGAAGGCAACAATTGTCACACTGCTGATTTTTAAATACTTTTTAATTTTATCAAATCGTTTTTCTCCCAGATTATAACTGATTACCGGACTTACTCCTTTGGCATAGCCATAAAGGCTAGAAGCAAACAGCCACTGGGAATATAAAAGGATTGTGATGGCTGCACATCCGTCTTCTCCAAAATATTTAATGGAAACAATGTTGTAAAGGGCGGTAACTACACCAAGAGAAGCACTCTGAATCAGGTCTGCCACTCCAAGCCAGCAGGTTTTTGCGATATCCAGCACATGCAGATGAGGTTTTCCAAAATGCAGTTCCTGTTTCGGATTACACATGACAATAATAGAACCAACTGCCGAAACAAGCATACCACAGCCTGCTCCCAATGCGGAGCCGACAATTCCAAAGTGGAAAACACCAATAAAGAGGTAAGCCGTCGCGATCTCAACGACACCGGCGGCAACCGTAAGGGCACATCCGAGTCCCGGCTTCCCGGCCACAATCAGCACAAGCTGAAATACCATCTGAATCATATAAAAAATTCCGAAGAAAACATGCACGTTCACATATTTTAAACAGTATGGCATCAATTTATCTGTCGCTCCGAGCATCCGCAAAACCGGTACTTTATAGACAAAAACCGCAGCAAGATAAACCGCCGTTAAAATAACACCAAATAAAAGAACGCTCGTAAGATCTGACTGCGCCTCTTTTGTTTTGCCCTCACCCAGCTTCTTTCCGGCAACCGCACAAATACCGGCTCCAAGCATAGCCGCCAGACCTTCTTCCATGGCAAGAATCGGATAGCAGATATCGATGGATGCCAGGGCATCTGTATTGATCAGACTGGAACTGATTGCAGAATTGACCAGCTGATAAAGACCGAGCCAGAGATTTAACAGCATACTGGGTGCTGCGAACATCAGAAGTGTTTTCCAGTTAAAATCTCTCTTTAGTTTATTTTCATCCATTGTTGTTTCCATTAAAATTCCGCCTCCTTTTTATAAACACATTCTCCGTGAAGCCAGGTTTGTATGACATTCACTTTTCCATACTGTTTATCCGCCACATCCCACGGATTCCGGTCTGTAATAAGAAAATCTGCCACTTTCCCCGGTTCCAAAGAACCATAAGTATCTTCCACTCCCATCTGGAAAGCACCGTTAATTGTATAAGCATACATCATGGTATCCAGATCAACCCGCTCTTTTGGATTCAACAAAGTTTCCGGCTTGTTGTGTGGATAATACCGGTTAACTGCCACCTCCATGCCGCCGAAAGGAAGCACCGGAATCGTCACCGGATAATCCGAGGCCGCCGTCACCGTAAGGCCGCCGTCCACAAAGGATTTCATCGGATATTCTTTCTCTGCAAGCTCTCCTAAAACCGGCTTTTCCACTTCCTCAAAATAGCCTTCTTCCTTAAAAAACCAGTAAGGATTGGACACAGCGATTACACCCAGTTTTTTCATTCGCCGGATATCCTCCGGGCGAACAATCTGTAAATGGGTAATTGCAGGGCGAAACTCATGGAAACCGCCGAGCCAGCCATTTTCCGGGACAATATTTTCCACAGACTCCAGCGCAGTAAGTGCCATATCAAGAGCCGCATCTCCAATGGCATGAATATGAATCTGGAAGCCCATTTTCTTTGCTGTGGCACAAAGATCATCAAGCTCCTCCTGTGACCAGTTTATCATGCCGTGATATCCCGGCTTGTTATGATATTCCTCAAAAAGATACGCCGTCTGGCCTTCCACAACACCGTCAATCATAATCTTAATGAAATCATTCCGATAATTTGTTCCCTGATAATTCAGACTCTTCTCGTAAAATTCCTCCAGCTGCTTTTTATAAGACTTTCTCTGGTTACAGAAATACCCGGTCTGAATTCGAAGCTTCAGACGTCCTTCCTCATCCAGTTCCTCATAGGCTTTGCGCACTTTTTCCGGTCTTTCCATAACCGGCTCAAAAAGAGAGGTAATGCCATTTGCCAGGAAAATTTCCTGCTCTTCAAGAATCGCCTTTTTAAAACCTTCCACGGTATAAGCCGGTACTGCATCATCAAGAAGAAAGCCAATCCATTCTTTAAAATATCCGGTCGGCTCTCCGTTTTCATCAAGGACAATTTCTCCCTGAAGTTCGGACTCCGTATCTGCAGTAATCCCTGCGATTTCCAGAGCTTTACTATTTCCCCATCTGCCATGACCATCTTCCGACATGAGAACCATCGGCTTATCCGGACAAATTTCGTCTAACATCCGGCGGTCCGGACCTTTTTCAAATGCACCGACTGACCAGCCATTTCCAATGTAATATTCATCGTCAGGATTTTCGTCCACAAAGTCTTTAATCGCCTTTAACGTATCCTCCTTCGTTACATATTCAAATAGTTCTATGCTTTTCTGTCGAATTGCACCACAATATGAAAAATGGCCATGCCCATCTGTCATACCCGGCATGACAATACCATCTGTGACTTGTACGCGTCTTACTTCTCCGGAAATCTTTTTTTCCACCTGAGCGATATCTCCAACGGCTACAATCTTTCCATCCTTGACCGCCATAGCATCGGCCCAGGGCATGGCACGGTTACCGGTAAAAATATGTCCATTCAGAAATAATGTCTCTCCCATGATCTGTCTCCTTTCTCTCCTAAAATATTATTCCAGGCAAAAAAAGAACAGACAACATTTCCTCTGGCAGGCTCCATTGTCTGTTCTTCTTTATGAATAACTGCATGATAAACCCAGGTGTAACACACGAGTCAATATTTTTTTATTTTTTATTGTACTTTACGAAGAATATTGTTATATTACAAAAAAAACAGAAAATAATATCTATTTCTGGTACTATCTTTTATAAATATGAAGGGAACCTGCATGGGATGAAAAAAAAGAATTTATTACAGACAAAGGAAATGACGGATTTATTCAACACAACGGTCGATACCCTGCGCTATTATGAAAAAATCGGATTACTGCATCCACAGCGTGATCCGAAAAATAATTACCGTTATTATACGATTGAAGATGTACGCACCCTGGGAATTGTCATGGAACTCACAAAATTACAGTTTCCCCTTTCTGAAATAAAAGATCTTCTCACCAGACACACGACACAAAACACCTTATCCCTCCTTTATAAAGAACAGGACTGCCTTATGAAACAGATTGACCGTTTACAAAAATCTTTGCAGACCATCCAGTCCCGGATTCATTTTATGAATCATATTCTTTCAGAAACACCACTCCATGAAATACAGCGCCAGTATTTTCCTGCCCGAAACTGCATTAAGATCAGTGACACGGACATAGATGAAGAAACATTTGAACTGACTATTGTGGAGTATATGCGGAAAACAAAAAATCCCATTCCTATTGTCGGCGCCTGTGATTTCTATACCTTTAATATCAATGAATTTGAAAAAACGGACCGGATTAATGTACATGGTGTATTTTATTACACCAGTGAGCCGGATTATTTTTCCAATTACACCCTTCCGGCAGGTAATTACCTCACTCTTGCCTTTCACTCCAGCGAAGGTGATGCCGCCGATTCCTATCCTTATCTGCATAAAATGATTGATTACATTAAAAATAATGCCATCCCTGTTTGTCCCGAAATCTATTCTTTCTATATGATTGACGAACCGGAATCCTCTTTAAAAGAGGAATACATCATTGAGCTACAGGTACGGGAGGAAGCTCCTATAAACCATCATTCATAAACCTCATCTTTCCCCCTCCTTGACTTTCCGAAGAGGATTATCTATAGTTATAAAAGAACTAAAATTTTTATAAAAGAGAGGATTCTATGCAACCAGGAAAAATACAAAAAAACAATTTAAAAACACTTGTAAGAGAGGAACTGGAAAACTATATCCATCATCTGGATCTTGCCGCTTCCAACAAACTCCCAAGAGAAGAAACCCTGGCAAAAATGCTTGGCGTCAGCCGGATCACCCTGCGCAGTGTTCTAGATGACATGGCAGCAGAAGGAATCATCTTCCGCCAGCAGGGACGGGGAACCTTCGTAAATCCCGTCTTCTTTGAAATAAATGTAAGCTTTAATCCCGTCATGCATTTTTCTGATATGATTCGCAACAGCGGCTATGAACCCCATACGGAAATCATTTACCAGCGGGAAGAAACAGCAGAAGATGAAATTGCCCGTAAATTAAAGATTCCTCAAAAAAGCCCGGTGCTCGTCTGTGCAAGATTTTTCTATGCAGATGACAACATCTGTGCCATGACAACCGACTATGTTCCGGAAGAAAAAACCGGACCGATCGATCTGACTCTTTTAAAAGAATGCAGTGATTCTATATTTTATTATATCTATAAAAAAACCGGCCATAAAATTGTCTGCGATAAAGTGGAACTGGATGTGGCAGACAGCAGGGAGGTTTCTCTTTTGCACAAACATCTCATCAATCACGGCCGAAAAGACAAACCATATCTTTTACTGAATGGAGTCAATTATACAGAAGACAATGAAGAAATTCTTTATTCCAGAGAATATGTCGATACATCAATCCTCAAATTCAGTCAGATTCGGAAACGTTCCATTTCGTATGAAGAAAAGAAAAGAGGTCGGAACAAACGAACATGAAAGGCATCCTATTGCCCTGTCGTTCCTTTGTCCAACCTCTTTTTTGACCGCATAGTTATTGAATTCTGCCGTCAGACTTTTTTCATCTCACAAAGTTTTTCCGATTACCATTATCTTTATTTCAGCCGTGCACCATCCGAAAATGCATTGCCGACTTTTTCTCCGATGACATGATATGTATTATTAAACGGATCAAAGGTAATCGGTTTTACTTTGGCCACGTCAACTTTTCCGTCAGTCAGTGCCCTTTCATCCACACTGACATTGACAATCTCCCCCACGAGACGGCGGGTATTTTCATCATAGCTTACCAGCCTGCATTCCACACAGACTGCCAGTTCATTAATAATCGGTGCATCCACAAGCTCACTCTTATCGGTGGTAAATCCAGATTTCTTTAATTTATCCTTTTCGTCATTCGCCGAAACGATTCCCACATAATCACAGGCAGTCACATGGTCTGCATCCCCCATGCTGATCGTAAAAGCTTTTCTTTTTAAAATATTCTGCACTGTCTTATGTCTCGCAGTCAGACACATGGAAATCTCTTTATTATCACTGATTCCACCCCAGGCAGCATTCATTGCATCCGGATTTCCATCCTCGTCATAGCTTGCGATTATCAGTACCGGCTGTGGATAGGTAAACGGTTTTACTCCAAAACTTTTTCTCATCATAATGACCTCTTTTCTTTTTTAAAGTGGGCAGAAGCCCTGTTTTTTATTTACTATAAGAAATTCCCGTCGGTGTGGCTGCAAGTCCTCCCTTTCCGGTCTCCCGGATACTTTCATCCATCCGTTTCCCGATACTCTTCATGGCATCGATGACTTCATCCGGCGGAATTTTACTCTCGATACCGGCCAGTGACAGATCGGCAGAGGTTACCGCATTCACGGCCCCTATGACATTTCGCTTTACACAGGGTACTTCTACCAGTCCGGCAACAGGATCACAGGCCAGTCCAAGAAGATTTTTAAGTGCCAATGCGCAGGCCTTGGAAATTTCCCGGCCGGTTCCACCCTTGAGAGAAACGAGAGCTCCTGCGGCCATGGCGGAAGCGGAACCGATTTCTGCCTGACAGCCACCCTGTGCTCCGGCAATAAATGCTCTTGCGGCAATCACACCGCCGATTCCTCCTGCCACATAAAGACTTTGCAGCATTTCCTCATCAGAAAATCCAAAGTGTTCCTGTGCCGTTAAAAGAACTGCCGGAACAATCCCGCAAGAGCCGGCCGTCGGTGCAGCAACGATCCGTTTCATACAGGCATTGGATTCTGCAACCTTAATTGCCCGCTCCATCACATCCCCGATAAATCCATCACAGATCATCTGACCGGTCTCCCGGTATTTTTGCAGTTTTTCTCCGTCTGTACCGGAAAGACCACTATTTGACTTCAGGCAGGGATCATACTCATCCGCAGACTCTTTCATTGCTCCGTACATGGAAGCCATGGTCTGCATGGAAACCTCTTCCGGAATATCCTGCTCTGCCATATCCTCCTCCATGACGATTCTCCAGAACGGGATATGATCCCTCTCCTCTTTTTCCCATATATTTTTTAATGAATCGTACATAATCTCCTCCTGTTTATTGTAATGAAAGGTATGTGACTTTCACAATACCTTCCAGATGTTCGAGCCATTTAATGGAATCTGCGGGAACTTCCTGATCACATTCGAGCACCATAACGGCATTTCCTCCCCGCTTTGCCCGGTATAACTGCATGGTTGCGATATTGACCGATTTATGCTGAAGCATGGAAGTTACCTCCGCCACATGTCCGGGCTGGTCTAAATTGTGAACAATGAGTGTGGGAAAATCTCCGCTGAAGTTTGCCGTCAAGCCGTCAATCTCCACCACCTTAATCTGGCCTCCTCCAATCGAGGAGGCAATCACTTCGAGCTCTTTTCCGGAAATACCAGTCAGATTCATCTTCACCGTATTAGGATGGTAATCTTCTCCGAGATCTGTTCCCTCAATGACAAATTTCATCTGCCGCTCCCTGGCAATAGAAAAACTTTGTGCAATCCGGCTGTCATCCACACCAAGGCCCATTAGGCCGGCAATCAACGCCCGGTCTGTGCCGTGTCCCTTTCCTGTGGCACGAAAGGAGCCATGGAGAAAAATTTTTGCCTCTTTCACATCCTCATTTAATAATTTTCTTGCAACATTTCCTATTTTTACTGCCCCGGCCGTGTGGGAACTGGAGGGGCCGACCATCACCGGGCCGATAATATCTGATAAAATCATAGATTCTCCTGTAAAACTTTGTAAAACGACGTGAACGGGTTTCTGTTTTTCTCACAGTGCATCCCCGAAGGGTCTATATGAGAAAAGTCTCCTCCATAAAGAATGGGGCATCCATAAAGGATACCCCATCGCATTATCATACAGTATAACAAATAACAGATCAAAGTGCAAATTAATTTTTTATATAAAAGCATCCTTTTCCTCCTTGTGAAAAACGTCAGTAAACAGTATAATAGAGGTAATTATAAAGGAAAGAAGGTATTTTTGTGTTACGTTACCGACTGCTTCAGAAAACAAAGGTACTCGCCGAGCGAGGGGCGGTCCGGCTGCTTCCCCGGATGATTGCAGAAGCTGGTTTTGAAAAGCCATTCCTCGTATTTGACCGGGGAATTGCCGAAACAGATATTATAAGTAAAATCACCGGACTTCTTAACGAGGCTCAGATTGCTTTTTGCGTCTATGATAAGATCACGCCGGATCCGGACAGCGATCTGGTGGATGAGGGAGCCTCTCTCTATAAAAAGGAACATTGTGACTGTGTTATCGCCATCGGTGGGGGAAGTACGATGGATGCGGCAAAGGGAATCAATGTCATGTGCCATAATGAAGGTCATATCCTGGATTTTGTCGGCCGGGAAAAGTTTATGAAACCGGCATCTTCCCTGATCTGCATTCCGACGACAGCCGGCACGGGCAGTGAACTTTCCAACTGGATCGTGATCACAGACCTTCACAAAGGAGAGAAACATCCGATCAATGTCCTTAACTCCATGTGCGAGTATGCAATACTCGATCCGGAACTTACGACAGGACTGCCGCCACAGATCACGGCTGCCACCGGTCTGGATGTCTTCTCGCATGCTTTTGAAGCTTACACGTCCGTCCGTTCAAATCCTGCCACGGATCTGATCTGCGAGAAGATTATGGAAACTGTTGTGGAATTTCTTCCAAGAGCAGTCCGAAACGGCGGGGATATCGAGGCTCGGGAACGCATGCAAATTGCCGCATCCTACGGGGGATGGATGCTGGTAGACGGTGTCGTTCACATCGGACACTGCATTGCCCATGAAATCGGTGCGACTTTCCATATCCCTCACGGTGCCGCCTGCTCCTATGCCTTTCCTGCCATGGTAAAGCATATTGCATCCGCCTGCCCGGGCAAGATCCGATACACCGGCAAACTTCTCGGTGCATCTTTTGACGGTACAGAAACCCCGGAAGAAATTGCGGAAAAAACATGTCGGGCGTATCTCTATTTTCGTGATGATACGGTTGCTCTGAACCCGATTTCCGACTACAGGGCAGATCTTAAGAAAGTCTCTCTGCACATGGCACAAAATATCGCGGATGACCCTCTCACCACACTTACTCCGGTTCCGGTTTCCGTGGAAGATGTACTTTACATGCTGTATACCATTTTTCTTTCATAAAGAAACAATTTCATATGGAACTTTTCCATAATATAAAATGGGAGCCCTTCGAAACGATCTCCATTCTCGGATGATCGTCTACGAAACGACTCCCATTCTTTTATATGACAAAAATTACTTCCTTTGACATCGAACCATCTCATTATGCCGGACATTCCACTGAAACAGCGTGCCTACCGGAAACAAATCCCACGATTTGTCACTGCATCGAGGGCAAAATATAGATCATCAGCCTCTCTTACCTGAATCATTCCCACAAGTTCCGGAAAATCGGGACAGATTTTCTGATATTTATCCGGACAGGAGGACAAAAGTTCTGGTTGGTACTGAAGTGTTCTTTTATCATTCCAGATGGCACCATAGACAATTTCCGCTTCCACAAGGTCCTGAAACATGTGACTTCCGTAGCTTAATTCCGGCATATAGCCTGCCCGGTTATCAGAGACTTCACAGACAATGGAAAAATTGGAAATATCCCCGAAAGTAACCGGAACTCCCAGTTCCGGAGAGGAAGTACCAATCCGTCCCGGTGTCATGAGAAGAAGATTCTTTCCCTTCCCACGATAATAGCGATTGATTACTCCAATTGCCGTAGCCACATCATATTTTTTCCCATATGGATATTCATAATAAAGTACCGGATCGATCTGTACGACCACATCAACTTTCCGATAACCGGATGCCCCCATGGAAGAGTCCTCAATATCAAAAAAGACTTCCTTCACCGAAAGATTCGAAAGATCTACCTTCTCCCCTTTTTGTCCGAGATAAAGCGGGCGGCACTGGAGAAGGTTCACAACAAACTCTCCGCTTTCATCCATGTTGACCGTATATTCAATATCCACCGGGTTGCCATAAACCCTCTCAAGGGTTTTTAATATTTTCTGCATCAGTCCGGTGAATTCCTTTTGCTCGAGCAGTTTCTGACAGCTCACAAACCAGACATCCCGGTAAATTCCCCTCTGGCGCAGATTCCGTTCCGCATCCATGTCGTGCTCCATCACCATCTTCTTATACCAGGATGGAAGAAGAGGCAGAAGCTGTGATACAGAAAGCTCGGCCTGTCCATTACTCTGGCAATCGAGCACATCAATATTTCTCTGGGAAAATTTGTGTTTCTGTTCCGTGGTGGCATAAATGGTTGCCTCCGGACTGTCAAGATTAGACAGCCGCGGATAATCTTCCTTCGTCCGGTCCACGGCCTTTGTTCCAAGTCCCATTACAATTCGCAGCATACCGGCTTCCGGATCCATGTCCGGACGCCACTGATAGGCACTGTGGCTGTAACCTACACCGGCTGCTCCCGGCATAAAGTATCTGCCATAATAGGAACCGGAAATATTTCTTCACCAGCTTTTCCAGCTTCTTATCTTTTGTCATGGTACTCCGGATAATCTGGTCTTCTGTCTCCTCCCGGAAACATCCCTGGGAATACTCCA